>CAZXMK010000486.1:0-1952 GCA_964641935.1 uncultured Syntrophaceae bacterium | reverse complement strand
ACAACCGGCTGAATCACCAGACGACGGTAACGGAAGGAATACTGAGCGGGGAGTGCGGAGAAATTTTGAGTAGATTTTTTCAAAAAAAGAGGATAACATCCGCCGCCGCTGCGGCGACGGTCGAATAAGCACAGTTGCGGAGAGATACCGAAGTGGTCGTAACGGGATCGACTCGAAATCGATTTGGGGGCCAAAAGCTCCCACGGGGGTTCGAATCCCCCTCTCTCCGCCATTTCTTCATCCCGTATCCGTGAGAAGGCCTCGCCACGAGCAAGCCCCCGTTCCGCGGACAAAGCCGGTTCCGATCTTTCAGCGGAGAGATGCCTGAGTGGCCGAAAGGGCACGACTGGAAATCGTGTGTATGCCTCAAAAAGGCGTACCGGGGGTTCGAATCCCCCTCTCTCCGCCATTTCTTTTTTTCCTGCCGGTGGTCGACCATGCGCCGTAGTCTCCGCCGCGGGACCCCTTCCCCTGAAGGCTTGCCATCCGTGTCGCCAGCACAGTCCTTTCCCGGCGGGCCAGGATCGCCGTTCATGAAAAAGCTGCCCGCCATGGCCGTGACGTTTGCCTTTCTCCTCATCGCAACGGCGGTGGCCGCCGATGCGAGCCCCCTCCAGCGGGTGACCTTTCTGCCCCAGTGGTTTCCGCAGGCCCAGTTCGCCGGCTATTTCGTGGCGATGGAAAAGGGGTTTTATCGCAACCACGGTCTCGATCTGATTCTGCTTCGGGGTGGTCCCGGGGGCTCCCCCGAAGAGGCCTTTCGACAGGGAAAAGCTGACTTCGCGACGCTGTTCCTGGCGGAGGGGATCCGCCTGCGTGCCGGGGGACTGAAGATCGTTCATGTCGCCCAGATCGTCCGGCGTTCCGGTGTCCTGCTGGTGGCGAGGAAATCCAGCGGGATCCTCAAACCATCGGATTTTGAAGGGAAAAAGGTAAGCCTGTGGGAACATTCCCGAACGCAGCCGATGGCATTTTTCCGGAAGCACGGCGTTCATCCGGAAGTGGTGCGGCAGACCTTCACACCGAACCTGTTCCTGCGGGGCGGTGTCGATGCCGTTTCCGCCATGGTGTACAACGAGTATCACACCCTGCTGAACGCGGGCCTCAATGAGGAGGAACTCTCGGTTTTTGCCATGGCCGATCAGGGGCTGAACTTTCCAGAAGACGGGGTCTGGTGCCGGGAAGAACTCTGTGCACGGACCCCTGAGATATGCCGGGCTTTTGCCGCGGCGACCCTGAAAGGCTGGTCGTATGCCTTCGAACATCCTGAAGAGGCGCTGGACATCGTCATGAAATACGTGGAAGAAGCAAAGATCAACGGGAGTCGGACCCACCAGCACTGGATGCTCGCCCGGATCAAGGACCTTATCCGGCCGCACGGGATCTCCCGGCCGTCCGGGCAGCTGGACCGGGCAGACTACAACCGGGTGGCCCGGGCTCTTGCCGATGCCGGAATCATCCGAGCCATTCCTGATTACGGAGACGTTCGTGTCCAGGACCCCGGGCAAGAATAGGCGTCGGGGGCTTGCCTACCGGCTCTCGCTCACGATCCTTGCCGGAACGGCCATCATCTTTCTGGCGGCCTTCGGGTACAGCTATTTCTATTCCCGCCAGCTGGCACTGCACTATGTGGAGGAGAACGCCCGCTACCTGACCCAGTCCTTGGTCAACCGGATCGAGCTGTACGTCCAGGGCATCGAGAAGACCCCCCTGTTCATGGCGGCCATGCTGGAAAAGAAAACCCTGAACCGGGTTGAGCTGGAAGACCAGATCCGTTCCATGCTGGAGGCCAATCCGGACATCTTCAGCTCCGCCGTGGCCTTTGAACCGTATGCCTTCGACCCCGCCCGGAAATACTATGCCCCCTTTTACTACCGGGAAGGCCGCTTCCTGAAGCGGCGGGATCTGGGAAACGATGCCTACCGTTATGAACAGTGGGACTGGTACCAGAT
>CAZXMK010000485.1:0-1959 GCA_964641935.1 uncultured Syntrophaceae bacterium | reverse complement strand
CCGGAAGTAGCGCTGCACGGGCGCGGGCAGGCCTTCGAGTTCGGACGGGTTGAAGGTGGCCGTTGTTCCGGCAGGTGGGGCGTTGGCCCGTGCAGCCAGATCCGCCGTCCCCGCCCGCCATCGCACATCGGCGATCACAAGGACGGCGGCAAGAACGACTGCCGACACCGCCATGACAATCCATGCCATGCGCATGGTTGTATCTCCCGCAAGCCGCCGGGTTCTCCGCCGTCTCCGAGCCCGCTATTCCTGATCGAGGACCCGGCGGACCGCCTCGGAGAGGGTCTGCAGCGAAAACGGTTTCTGGACGAAGTGCACGCCCTCGTCCAGGATTCCATGGTGAGCGATGACGTCGGCGGGATAGCCCGACATGAACAGGCACTTCAGGCCGGGGCGTATCGAGACCAGCCGCCCGGCCAGGTCCTTCCCGTTCATCCCCGGCATCACCACGTCGGTCAGAAGCAGGTGTATGGAATCCCGCTGCTCTTCGATCGCCCGGATCGCCAGGTCCGGCGTCCCGGCCGTCACGACCCGATACCCCAGGGTCTCGAGAAGGCTGCGGGTCAGCTCAAGAACCGCCTTGTCGTCCTCCGCCAGCAGAATCGTCTCCGCGCCCCGCGGCGCCTGCTTCGCTTCCCTCCGTCCGGGTTCCGGCTTCGTTTCGGCTGCGAAGCGGGGCAGGTAGATCCGGAACGTTGCCCCCCTGCCCGGCTCGCTGTAGGCGTGAATGAATCCATCGTTCTGCCGGACGATGCCGAAGACCGTCGCCAGGCCCAGTCCCGTTCCTTTCCCGACCTCCTTGGTCGTGAAGAACGGTTCGAAGACATGCGCCAGGGTCTGTCGGTCCATGCCGCATCCGGTGTCACTGACCGACAGCAGGACATAGTCCCCGGGTGAAAAATCGCTGTGTCGGCAGACAAACCCTTCGTCCACCTCCATGTTGTGCGTCTCGATCGTCACCCTTCCCGGGCCGGTTATGGCGTCCCGGGCGTTGATCAGCAGGTTGGCCATGATCTGATCGACCTGGGAGGCGTCGATCTTCACGTTCCAGAGACCGTGGCCCGGGATCCAGACCAGCTCGATGTCTTCGCGGATCAGCCGCTGGAGCATTTTCAGCATGCCGCCGACGGTGTCGTTCAGGTTCAGGACCTTCGGGCTCGTCACCTGCCGGCGGGCAAAGGCCAGGAGCTGGCCCGTGAGGTCCGCCGACCGCCTGGCGGCCTTGAGGATCTCCTCCAGGTTCTTGTGCAGCCTGCTTCCCGGATCGGTCTGGAGGAGCGCCATCTCCGAGTATCCCATGATTGCGGCGAGGATGTTGTTGAAGTCATGGGCCACTCCTCCCGCCAACCGTCCCACCGATTCCATCTTCTGAGCCTGCAGAAGCTGCATCTGCAGCCGGTCACGCTCCTCCTCCGCGCGCCTGCGCTCCGTGAGGTCGTGGGCGATCACCGTGGAGACGACAGGCCTTCCATCCTCGTGCAGGAAGCTGTTGTGAAGCAGGACCCAGAACTCCCGTCCGTTCTTGCCCCGGATCTTGTATTCCACCGAATCGGAGACGGGAATCCCAGCCAGGACATCGGCCATCCTTTTCAGGAAAGTTTCCAGAGACTCCTCGGTCAGGATATTCAGCGGATCCAGGGCCAGAAACTCTTCCCGCGTGTAACCCGTGTACTGGCACATGACATCGTTGACGCTGATGAACCGCTGCGAGCGGAAATCGACCTGGTAGATCCCGGCGGGGACATGATCGACCAGGAGCCGGTACTTTTCCTCGCTCTGCCGAAGCCGCTCTTCCGCGTTCTTTCTCTCCGTGATGTCCCGGAGGTGGGCGAGAAACGCCTTTTCCCCCTGGTAGACCACCTCGATGACACTGATATCGACGTGCACCAGGGTCCCGTCCGGCCGGACGATCCGGAGCTCGTAGTTCGACGGAGCCGGTTCCCCGGCTCTCCGCCTCCG
>CAZXMK010000484.1:0-1968 GCA_964641935.1 uncultured Syntrophaceae bacterium | reverse complement strand
ACTCCTTCGCTGGCTTCCCGTTTCATCGATTCGTACCCTCCGCGTTTCGGGATGGATGGCCGGATTCCCCTTTGCGGAATCCGGCGTTACATGGCCTTCAGCCGGTATATTTCTTCCGCCGAGGTGATCCCTTCGCTCAGGAAGGCCACCACCGTTCCGATCACCAGGAACATGACCGCGCGGACCATGTCGTCGGAGAGGGGGGTTCCTCCGAGAAAGACCAGGTGGCTCAGGAGCAGAAAAACCCCCAGGACCGCGGCCAGCAGGATCCCCTTTCGCTTCCACCAGATGCCCGCCAGGACGACGGGGATGTAGAACAGGTGGGTGAAGATCACATTGGAACCGGCCACCGCGTGGTAATAATAGGTAAGGAGAAACGAGCCGATCAGAAGCGCCGTCATGATGGCCGTCCTGTACGGGGTGAGACAGGTTCCGAGAGGGCTCTCCAGCCGGATCATGTTGAGCAGGGCCAGCCTCTCGTTGAGTTCGCCGCGGATCAGCTCCTGGTAGCGCTGGCTCATGAAGGTGATGGCGTAATCGAACATCAGGATGGTCCGGACCAGGCTGTCAACAGCCTGCTTCTGCTCCACGGCGGTGATGAAGATGACCTGGAACTCGGCGTAGAGCCAGATATGGCGCCGCATCAGGATGAGTGCATAGATGGCCTCGTGAAGGGGGATTTTGGCGGCATACTGCTCTTCCGCATATCGGACAAAAAAATCCCGTGATGTTTCCGCGGGCCTGTCGCTGTAGAACATCTGCCGGAAGTTGTCGTAGAAGCGGATCGCCAGCGGGACGAGCTTTTCCTCCGGGATTTCATGGTAGGATGCGGTCCGGGCGTTCCGGAGCAGGTCTTTCGCCCAGGCGCGGGCGATCGGATCGGCATGCTTCTCGATCAGGGCGATCAGCTTCAGCGATCCGGACATGGCCTGCCCTCCTTGTCTCCCCCGGCATCGCGAGGACGAGGGGGGTGCCCCGGGACCGGCGGTCGGCCGGCCCCGGGGCGGGGGGGATTACGTGTTGGGGGCCTCGAACCACTCGAGCTTCATCAGCTCGCGGTATCTCTTGGAGATGAAGTAGACGGCGTAATCGAACATCAGAATCGTCCGGGTGATGCTTTCCACGGCCAGGTTCTGCTCCACGGCGGTTAGGAAGAGGACCTGGAACTCGGCGTATAGCCAGATCTGCCTCCGCATCAGGATCAGGGCGTAGAGGGCCTCGTGGAGGGGGACGCCCTTCCGGTAGCTCTCCTCGGCGTAACGGGTGAAGTACCCCTGGGACGCTTCCACAGGCTTCGGCTCCATGAACAGCCTGCGGAAATTTTCATAGAAGACCACCGCCTGAGGAACCAGGTCCTTTTCCGGCACGTTATGGTAATAAGGGGTGAACGGGTTCTTCCGCACGTTTCTGGCCCACTGCCGGGCGATCGGTTCCGCGTGCGTTTCCACCAGGTCGATCAGCTTCATCCCCATGTACATGTCCGCCACCTCCTCTCGCAGATTTTGTTCTTTGCCCTTTATAGAGCAACGGGCATGCCAGGGAAGGCGAGCCGGCCACTCGTGTATATGTAATGGAATATGAAGAGAAATGCGTTACGGCCGTCGAGAGGGACGTTCCGGACGTTCCTGTCTCCGCCCTTTTCCCAGGAAGCCGGGCGACCGCCGAACGGGTACCGGGGGACGCTAACCGGTTGAAATAAAAGGAAACAAAAAGGGGCGACGAAAAGGTCGCCCCTTTGGTGACGGAAAGGTCGTCGAGATCAGGAGGTGGAATTGTCGTCCAGATAAGACAGCCAGGCCGCGTCTTGTCGCATCTGGGCGATTTTTCTCTGGAGCTGGCGGACGGTGATCCCGAGGATCCGGGCAGTCTGTTTCCGGTCCCCCCCGGTGTGCGTGAGGACATAGGCCACGTGGGCCTCGTCGTTTTCCTTGAGGGTGCTCAGGCGCCGGGCGAAGGGGGCCGGCCGGA
>CAZXMK010000483.1:0-1974 GCA_964641935.1 uncultured Syntrophaceae bacterium | reverse complement strand
GTCCAGGATGCTCCGCATGGCGTCGCATACCGGTTCGTTGAAATCGTCACCCTCCACCAGCACCGTATAGAGCCCGGTAATGCTGCCGTTCATGAAATTACCCGTACGCTCCAGAAGCTTCGGCAGAGCGGCAAACACGGACGGCGTATACCCCTTCGTGGTGGGGGGTTCGCCGATGGCCAGCCCCACCTCGCGCATGGCCATGGCGAAACGGGTGGCAGAGTCCATCATCATCAGGACCCGCAGACCCTGCGCCTGGAAGTACTCGGCGATGGTGGTGGCGATGTATGCGCCCCGCATCCTCACCAGGGGAGGCTGGTCCGACGTGGCGACAACCACGACCGATTTCCTGAGCCCCTCCTCCCGCAGGTCCTTTTCTATGAACTCCCTCAATTCGCGGCCCCGCTCGCCGATGAGGGCGATCACGTTGACGTCCGCCTCCGTATAGCGGGCGATCATGCCGAGCAGTGTCGATTTTCCGACACCCGACCCCGCCATGATCCCGACCCGCTGCCCCTCGCCGCAGGTGAGGAGCCCGTTGATGGCGCGGATCCCCAGGTCCAGGGGGCGGCGTATGGGGGCGCGCTTCATGGGATTGACCGGCTGGGCGTAAATGGGGCTCTCATCCTGGACAAGCAACGGTCCCCTGTCGTCGATGGGTTCGCCGAGGCCGTCAATGACACGGCCCAAAAGAGCAGGCCCGACGCAGAGCGACGCAGCCTCCTTCTTGACCGCGATGAGGCTGCCGAGACCGACGCCCCGCAGTTCCCCCAACGGCATGAGCAGGGTCTTGTTGTCGCGAAACCCCACCACTTCAGCGGGGATCGGCTCCCCTCCCCGCGGGTAGATCTCGCACAGCGCCCCCACTGCGGCGCCGGGGCAGTAGCCCTCGATGACAAGCCCCACCACCTGGGTGACCTTGCCGTGAAAACGGATCGGCCTGCTCTTCTCGATGGCCGGAAGGTAGCGGCACAGATCAATTTTCTTCGCCAGCATACTGATCCCTTTCCATCACCAGTGACGGGGAAAGAAGCGTGTAGTTCTTCTTCTCTTCCATCAGTCTCTTGAAGATTTCATCAATCTGGGCGTCGGTTCGCGCGTCAATCTCACCCATCGCCGTGTCAACGATGCACCCGCCCGGCGTAACGGAATCATCGGACTTCAGGTCAAGAATCCGATCGTCGAATCCGTTGAGGTACAAATGCCTGTGGGCCGCCACCAGCCGGTAATCTTCCGGATTGAGGCGTATGACGATGTCCTCCCTCTCGGTTGCGCTGTTCACGGCCGCGGCGACAATCCTGGCCAGAATCATGCGGTCGGTTGCGATTTCCTGGTGAACCACCTTGCGGGCAATCGTGACCGCAAGCTTCAGAAGGTCTTCCTCGCTCTGCCGCATCACCTGCTCGCGCAGTCCAGCCAACTCTTCAACCGCCTCGCGCAATGCCTTGAAGACGTTTGCCAGGCCCCGCTCCGCCTGGCGCTTCCCTTCCTCAAACCCCTTGTCATACCCTTCCTGCACCCGTCTCGCGGCCTCTTCCTCGGAAATTCCCGGTGGAGGCTCGTCGGGCACCGCACGGGTGTCCGCATCTTCCTGCGGCGTTTCGTCGCATTCCTGTTGATCCTGCCGGATGGGTGCCGGGGGAGCTTCACCGGCAATGATGTCAAGATAGGGCACGAACGTGGATGGAGAAGCGGCGGAAGACGGCTGTCCGCCATGGTCGGCGGACGAGAAACGGTAGGGAACGACACCGGACAGGGCCGCGGCACCGGGCTTGAGGATATTAGATGAGGACATCGTCCCCTCCCCGGCCCGCGATGACCAACTGGCCTTCCTCTTCCAGCCTCCGCACAATCTTGATGATCTCCGACTGCGCCCTCTCCACGTCCGAAAGCCGCACCGGACCCATGACTTCCAGGTCTTCCTTGATCATCTCTCCCGCCCGGCTCGAGATATTCCGGAATATCTTCTCCTTC
>CAZXMK010000482.1:0-1975 GCA_964641935.1 uncultured Syntrophaceae bacterium | reverse complement strand
GGTCGATGGCGACGGGACCGACGATCATCAGCCCCACGCCGCCTTCCGCGCGGGCCCTGTAAAAGTCCCTGTATCTCTTATTGAATTCATAACGATCCGTAAAGTGCATCCCCATGGACGGCATGACCATCCGGTTCGGGACGGTCAGGCGGCGAATGGCAATCGGTTGAAATAGCTTAATGAATTCCATGACTTCCTTTCCTGTCTATGAATTCCGGGCCGCCTGAAATGGAACGGGCTCAGGCCTGCCGTCCCCTTTTTCCCCGGAAAGCCCCTCGGATCATGTAGACCGCGAGCGCCGCGACGGCCAGGGCCGCAACGACCGGCAGTGCAACTGCAAGGACGCTGAGGAGGACGGCCGCCCCCGCCTCGCCCGCGGCGACGGCGGGGTTCCCCAGGCCCCCGGTCAGGGCGGTCGACACCCCGCGGGCCAGCATGCTCGTCCCCTGTACCAGGGCCGCGCTCCCGCCTCCGGCGATGACGGCCAACGTCCATTTTACCAGCGGAGGCACGTCTGTCAGCGACGACGCCATGACCACCGCCCCGGCGACCGCCGCCGCCGGGGCGGCCGCGCCGTCCAGCAGGTGGTCGAGCCACGGAATGAAATAGGCAGCGGTCTCCAGGACGGCGGCGGTCCCGAACGTCCAGAGCGCGGCGGTCGAACCGAGCCAGGCCCACCCGGGATCGAGATGGAGATACCCGCCCTGCGCGGCCGCGCTCATCACGAGCAGCGGGACGAAGACGCGGAATCCACAGGCGGCGCTCAGGCCGATGCCTAAGCAGATGCTCAGAAGGAGATCCATCGGCAGATCCATGGTGGTAAAAGGGTGATACGGGCCGGGGCCGTCCGGCCTCCGTCACCCCTCCGACGGCGCCGCCGGACGCCAGGATGCCGCATTGAATACCATTTCGGGACCGGGTCTTGCAACGCCGTTATGGATCGTGGCGTCATATCCTTGACGTCGTTTCCCCGGTCCGGGAGCGCCGCGGCTCCCGTCGGCCGGATCCATGCGGCAGAAGCGGATCGGAGCGCCCCTGGCACAGCGGTTGCTTTTTTCAAGAATAAAAAGAAAAGAGGGACATGATCCATGAGCGTTCAGGAATCCGCAGAACCTCTGGGTAATCTGCTGAACCTGGTGGAGGAAAGGCCGGGGCCGTTCGCGGAGAGTTTTACCGTTTCCGCCCCCTTGCTGAACAAGGAAACATCCGCCTGGTTCATGGAAAAGATCTTTCAATACCAGGAGATGCTTGACTACGGGGCCCGTTACTCCATGTTCTGGTGGCCGTTTTCCGGCCCGGTGCTGTGGCAGCAGGCGCTGTTCAAAACGATGTTCACGGACCCCATCCGGAAGAACGTCCAGGTTGCCCTGCGCCTCCGGAAAGACCCCGACATGTTTCGGGAAACAGACAACTGGATCGCGGAAAAGTACGCCCGCCTGCTCTATCGCCTCTGTTCGCACGTCATGACGGACGACCGCTTCGATGCGGAGAAGGCCCGTCAATTATCCGACACCGCCAAGGGGCAGGAGATGCTCCGGTTCTTCATCGGCGAATGCTCGAATCTGGAAAAAATGTACTCCGCACAGGGGCTTACGAAACTGACAGCTCAGAAGGACCTGCTGCGGAGCATACTCGCCGTGGTCACGGAAACGTCCCTGAACGATGCCGACCTTCCGTTCATGAGACGCCGTCCCGACGGCTCCGCCGTCGCGACCTTCCAGGAATACCTGGAGGAGAGCCGGGGGCGGATCGAAAACCTCTACCGGGTCGATGCCTTCGATCCCAAGGGGTATTCCGAGCGGGCGACCCGCGGACAGATCGGCTGCTCCGCCTTCGAGATCGTGGACGGATCGAGGATGCACTCGGTGTCTCTCCGCCATTATCTGCTCCCCGAGGGCGTCCGGCCGAACGGTGCCGTTCTCTACCTTTCCACGCCCCTGATCAACAGGCCGGAGATCTTCGACCTGGCGCCGGG
>CAZXMK010000481.1:0-1979 GCA_964641935.1 uncultured Syntrophaceae bacterium | reverse complement strand
GCCTCTACGTGCAGGACAACCCCCGCCTCGAAGAAGGGCTGACCGCGAAATCCATCCAGTGGATGCTGACGGCCACGGACGGGGGATCATGGCATCCGGTGACGTGGCTTTCCCTGTTCCTGGATTACCGCCTGTACGGCCCTGCCCCCGGCGGCTACCACCGGACGAACATGCTGATCCATGCCATCTCGACGGTTCTTCTTTTCCTGGTGCTGTCGTCCATGATGGGTTCCCTTTGGAAAAGCGCCCTGGTGGCCGCCCTGTTCGGGATTCACCCCCTCCATGTCGAGTCCGTCGCCTGGATCGCCGAGCGAAAGGACGTTCTGTGCGGGCTGTTCTGGATGCTGACGATGGGATCTTACCTCTGGTACGCACGAAAACCGGAAACCGTCCGCTATCTTGCCGTCTGCTGCTTCTTTCTCCTGGGCCTGGCATCCAAAGCGATGATCGTGACGCTTCCCTTTCTCCTGCTTCTGATCGATTTTCACCCGCTCCGGCGGGTGGCGGGCAGCGGCCTACCCCCCGTGCAGCCGTCCCCATGGAAGCAGTCCACCCTCTCCGCTCTGATCCTGGAAAAAGCGCCCCTGATTCTGCTCGCCGCCGCGGCAGGCGCGGCAGCGGTCTGGAGCCAGGAGAAGTCGGGCGCCCTCGTGCCGATCGACACGTACGGATTCGACGCCAGGCTGGCCAATGCGGTCGTTTCGTACGGAACCTATCTTGTCAAAACCTTCTGGCCGAAGGACCTGTCCGTCTTCTACCCGCTTCCGGCCGCCTGGCCCGTCCGCGACATCCTGGCCTGCGGCTTTGCGCTCATCGGCATCAGCCTCGGCGTCCTGATCGGATGGCGTCGCTATCCACACCTGGCCATGGGCTGGCTCTGGTATCTCGGAACCCTGATTCCCGTCATCGGGCTGGTGCACATCGGTTCCCAGGCCATGGCGGACCGTTATACCTACATCCCACTGATCGGCGTCTTCGTCATCCTCGTCTGGGGAGGCGCAGACCTTGCGGCGGCCTTGCGTCTCCGGCGGCCGTTCCTGCTGATCCTGTCTGCGGCAGTGGTCCTGGTTCCGGCGGCCCTCTCCGCCCGCCATGTGCAGGTATGGAGAAACGACTGGACCCTGTTTTCACAGGCCGTCCGTGCCGTCCCGACCAATTACCTCGCCTACAACAACCTTGGCACGGCCTTGAGGAAACAGGGAAATTTCGATGCATCCATCGCCGCCATCCGGAAGGCCCTTTTCATCAGACCGCACTACGCGGAGGGCTATAACAACCTCGGGAACACGCTGATGGCGACAGGGGCCCATGGAGAGGCTGCGGAGCAGTACCGAAGAGCCCTGGAATTCAAGCCGGAAATGGCCCAGGCTCACAGCAATCTCGCCAACAGCCTCATTGCTCTCGGAAAAACGGAAGAGGCGCTGGAGCATTACCGAACCGCCCTCAAGATCGATCCCTCCTTCGCAGAGGCCCATTACAATCTGGGAATCGCTCTCGTGAAACAGGGACGGATTGACGACGGGGTCCTGCACCTGGAGAGGTCCGTGTCCCTGCGGCCGAACAATGCCGATGCATGGAACAACCTGGGGGTCGCCCAGGCACTGAAAGGAAAAGGGAAGGAAGCGGCGGCTTCAATCCGGCGGGCCCTTCTCCTGAATCCGGATCATCCCGATGCGAAGAAGAACCTGTCGGCCCTCGGGATCGAAACGGAGCACGCTCCGTAAGGCAGGCAAGAAAAACGGGAAAGGCGCAGCCTCCTGCGCCTTTCCCGTGAATGCCGTTCCTGAATCCGGATGCCTATTCGGCTTTCTTCTTTCTCAATGCCCTGGCGGCCGCCAGCTTTTCCGGGAGTCCCCGGTCGATGGCCATCTGGCGCCTTGCGGCGGCATACTTCGGGGCCACCAGGTCTACATCCTTGGGAATCTTGAACATTCTCTTGTACTGGCCGGGTTTCAACCCGTGTTCCGTCGACAGATGCT
>CAZXMK010000480.1:0-1981 GCA_964641935.1 uncultured Syntrophaceae bacterium | reverse complement strand
AGGGGGACGCAGCATGATTTTGAGAGACCTTTTCAAGAAGCACGCGAAGGAGATTCCGAACGACGAGGCGCTGGTCTTCAAGGAGCGCAGGATCTCGTACAAGGAGTACGACGAGGCGACCGACCGGGCGGCCATGGGCCTCCTGAAGCTCGGCGCCCGGCGGGGAGACCGGGTCGGGATCTACGGGCCGCTGTGGCCGGAGATCGTCATGGCCCACTTCGGGGCGACGAAGATCGGGGCCATCGGCGTACCCCTGAGCGTCCGGACCACGCCGCCGGAGCTCAAGTTCTTCGTCAACGACTCGGAGATCTCCGTCCTGTTCATGCCGGGCGGGTTCATGGGTGCCGACTTCCTGGCGAACCTGGAGGCGGTGCGGAAGGAAATGCCGACCCTCAGGCACGTGGTGAGCCTGGACAAGGAGGCGGAAGGCACCCTGCTGTGGGACAAGTTCCTGGCGGAGTCCGACGCGGCTGCGCTTCAGAAGGCGGCCGACGCCATCGAGGAAGACGATCCCGCCCTGTTCATCTACACCTCCGGCACGACGGGCGTACCCAAGGCGGCCATGCTGACCCACAAGAACCTGATCACCTATACGAACGCGCAGATCGAGTGCATGGAGTACCATCGCGGCCACAGCATTGTCCTGAACCTCCCCTTCGCCCACGTCGGCGGCGCCGTCATGGGGATCACCTGCAACCTCAACGCGGGCAACAAGGTCATCATGATGGACATGTTCAACCCGGAAGAGACGCTGCGCCTGATCGCCGAGGAAAAGGCGACAACGCTGGGACAGGTGCCCGCCATGTACGCCATGGAGCTCGCCCACCCCAACCTGGGCAAATACGATATCAGCACGCTGAAAATTCCCATCGTCTCCTCCCAGCCCTGCCCCTCGGAACTGATCACGGCCTTCAAGAAAGTCGTCGGCGTGATTCCGCTCAACGCCTACGGCCTGACGGAGTGCACCGCCGCCATCACCTTCACGCACCCGAGCGACGGCGAGGAGAAGCTGACCTACTCCGTGGGCAAGCCCATTGCGTGCATCGAGATGGTCCTCAAGGATGATGACGGGAACATCGTTCCCCAGGGCGGTGCGGGCGAGATATGCGTGAAGGGCCCCGTCGTCATGAAGGGCTACTGGAAGCGGCCCGAAGAGGATGCCAAGGTCTTCGACAAGGACGGCTTCCTGCACACCGGAGACATGGGCCGGTTCGAGGAGGACGGGTCGCTGGTCATCGTCGGCCGGAAAAAGGAGATGTACATCCGGGGCGGAGAAAACGTTTATCCCCCGGAGATCGAAGACGTGATATGCAAGCACCCGGACGTCATGCTGGCGGCGGTCATCGGCCGTCCCCACGAGAAGTGGGGCGAGGTCGGCCGGGCCTATGTCATGCCCAAGCCGGGAAAGAACCCGACTCCGGAAGAGATCAAGGAGTTCCTGAAGGACAAGCTCTCCCACTTCAAGCTTCCCGAGGACGTCATTGTCCGTCCCATGCTGCCGCTGACGCCGCTGGGAAAGGTCAAGAAGCTCGATCTCTACCAGGAGATGAAGAAGGAACTGGGAAAATAAGAACGGAGGCGGTTATGGAAAAGCATGATGCAATCGTTGTCGGGGCCGGCATCGCCGGCCTCGGCGTCGGCAGCCTTCTCCAGGGCAAGGGCCTGAAGACGGCGGTTTTCGAGAAGAGCAAGGTCGTCGGCGGGCGTTCGAGAACCTTCGATCTCCCCGGCGGCTGGCGGATCGACATGGGGACCCACTGTGTCGACCAGGGCATCCACTCGTCCTGCAACAAGCTGCTCCAGGTCCTGGGAAAGGAGATCCCCTGGTCCCACAACCTGGAGGGCTTCATGTTCTATGACGAGGACGGCAAGTGGAAGCCCATGATGGAGTACCTCGACCTCTCGGCGGGCGAAAAGCAGGAGCTGATGGACCTGCAGAAGTGGATCGGCTCCGCCACGGACGAGATCATTGACCACTACG
>CAZXMK010000479.1:0-1991 GCA_964641935.1 uncultured Syntrophaceae bacterium | reverse complement strand
TCGACCTGGGGCCGCGGATGGCCGAGAAGCCGTCGGATCATACGGTGGTCATGGCTGAATTTGAAATCTGACGCGGGCTGTTGAAAAAGGGCCGTCTGCTGCGTTGCCCCTTGTCCTTCGCCATTCGACGTACCGGGAAGTACGACTCATGGCTCAGGACTGCGGGCGCCTTGCATCCAACTCTTTTTGAACAGCCCTGAGAAGTACTTTTTCAGGCGGGCTGTTGAAAAAGGGCCGTCTGCTGCGTTGCCTCTTGTCCTTCGCCATTCGACGTAACAGGAAGCGCCCAGCAAACATCCGGTTTTGAACGGCCTGCGGGGGGAGAGAAAGCGGTGAGCCGGATCGTCCGTATCCTGATCGGCGTTGTCCTGGCGCTTTCCTTTGCGCTGGTGCTCTGGTTCGCCACCAGGCCGTCGGAGGTCCAGAAGGACCCGGCCATGCAGGAAATCATCCGTCCCTTGGGGAGATAATAAGGAGGGAGCTTGAAAGACCAGACCGATCGGCGGGAACAGATGGAAACGCTCCGGAAAAACAAGGAACTCGCCAGGAAGTACGCCCTGATCGGGGAGACCCTGCCGGCCTGCGGGGACGGGGGGAAGCTCGTCGAGACCCTCATCACGGCGGTCCGGGAGGCCTTCGAGATTCCCTACGTGTGGCTTTCCCTGACGGACGCCCCGGAGGCGCGGGACCTCCTGGAAAAACTCCGCGGCGTCCCGTCACTCAAGGACGCGCTGAACGTCGTCCGCCTGGAGACGCTCCAGGAACTCCTGGGTGGCGGGACGGCGCCCGTCCTGGCCAACGAGGGGCTCAAGCCCTTCTACCGGCTTCTCCCCCGGCGGCGGAAGTTCTTCTTCAAATCCATCGTGCTGGCCCCGCTGATCCTGAAGGGCCGGGCCGTCGGAAGCCTGAACTCCGCCGATCCTTCTCCCGCCCGATATCAGCCCGGAATGGACACGGGGCTCCTGGAGCAGCGGATGGCCGTCGTGTCCCGCTGCCTGGAGGAAAGCCAGCCCGCCGGGACGGGAGCCGTCCCAGAGCCCTGACGGTTCCTCGCTACGCCTGCACCGCCAGCGGGCCGATCCGCTCCTCCAGGAGGCGGGCGATGCCCGCCGCCTCCTCTTCCCGGAGCACGTCCCGAAGGGTCTCCTCCGCCCCGGACCGCGTCGTCTTCCGCAGCAGATCCTTGACGACGGGGACCGCCGCGGCGTTCATGCTCAGCCGGTCGATTCCCATTCCCATGTAAAGGTAGGCCAGCCTGGGGTCCGCGGCGGACTCGCCGCAGATCTCCGCGGGGACGCCCCGTTCGCGGCAGGTTGCGGCCACCCGGGCGATCGTGGCGATCACCGCCGGATGCATCGGATTGTACAGGGGAGCCACCTTCTGGTTGTTCCGGTCCACCGCCAGCACGTACTGGATCAGGTCGTTTGTGCCGATGCTGACAAAGGCGGCGTACTTGAGAAGGCTTTCGAGAATCTCCACCGCCGCGGGGACTTCCACCAGGACCCCCGCCGGGATGTCTGCATCGAAGGGGATGCCCTGCCGGGCGAGAATTTCCTTCTCCTGTTCCAGGATGGAGAGGATCTCCCGGACCTCCGTGACGGAGGTGATCATGGGAAACAGGATCTGGAGCGGCCCCGACGTGGAGGCCCGGAGAATCGCCCGGATCTGTTCCCGGAAGATGTCCGTCAGTTCCAGGGAGACCCGGATGGACCGCCAGCCCAGGTAGGGATTGTCCTCCCTCGGATAGTCCATGTAGGCCAGGAATTTGTCGCCTCCCACGTCGAGGGTCCGGATGGTCACCTGCCTTCCCCCTGCCCCCTTGAGGATTCGCCGGTACAGGTGGGCCTGCTCGTCCTCGGAGGGGAAGCGTGCCCGCGACAGGAAGGGGAATTCCGTCCGGTACAGGCCGATGTGGTCGGCGCCGTACTTCTCCACAAGGTCCAGGTCCGACAGGAGCCCGATGTTGGCCCCCATGCGGACGTGGAAGCCGT
>CAZXMK010000478.1:0-1998 GCA_964641935.1 uncultured Syntrophaceae bacterium | reverse complement strand
TGCCGGAGGCGACCTGTACCGGCCGGCGCTCGACGGCGACACGGCGGTCCGGGACGGGGACGGATTTGTCGTCGGCTTGGAGGGCGCCCTTCACGACGGGGCTCGGATATATGTTGCAATTCCGGAGCGGGAGTGAATGGTGGGAATGAGCGGGATGGAAAGATCCGTCCGGTTCACAGACCGGGCCCTCCGGAAAGAAAAGGATGAAGGATGAGCGAGAACGTAACGTCCAAACAGCTCCTGGATCTCTATGCCCGGAAGGTCTACGCCGATGCCGCGGCGGCCAAGGCCGCCGGAAGGCCCGTCGGCTGGTCCACGGCCATCGTTCCCCAGGAATTTTTCGAGACCATGGACCTGCCCCTCGTCTACCCGGAGAACCACTCGGCGGTCGTCTCGGCGCGGAAGCGGGCCCTCGGGTTCCTGGAACGGGCCGAGGGATACGGCTATCACGCCGACGTCTGCGGGTACATGCGGGTCAACTTCGGCTATCTCCTGGAGGGGGCGCGGGGAGACGATGACGTGCCGCCGGCGCCGGTCCCGGATTTTGTCGTCTGCTGCAACAATTACTGCACCATGATCGTCAAGTGGTACGAGAACCTTGCGAAGGAGCTGGGGGTGCCGCTGTTCATGATCGACATGCCCTACAACCCGGAGGGCGAGGTGGATGAGGCGCGGGTGCGGTACATCCGGGCCCAGTTCGACCGCCTCGTCGGCCGGCTGGAGGACCTGACGGGTCGCCCGTTCGATCGGGAGCGGTTCCGCGAGGTGATGGAGATGGAAGCGGGCCTTCGAGCTCGTGGGCCACGTTCCGTCGCCGGCGAACGGCTTCGACTTCTACAACTACCTGACCCTGATGGTCTTCATGCGGGGGCGAGCCGAGACGACGGAAGTCCTCCGCCTGTGGATCCGGGAGTTGGAGGGGAAAATCGCCCGGGGCGAGGGGCCGTTCCGGGACGCCGGGGAGAAGTTCCGGATCATGTTCGACGGCATCGCCTGCTGGCCGCAGCTCGCCCATACGGCGAAGGCCTTCCGCTCTTACGGCATCAACATCACCGGCTCCAACTACCCCGACGGCTGGGCCGTCCTCTACGAGACGGGCGACCTGGACGGCATGGCCCGGGCCTACGCCTCCATCGCGAACAACATGAGCTTGGAGAAGGCGGTGGAGAAGCGGGTCGAGATCATCCGGCAGGGCCGCTGCGACGGCGCGGTCTATCACATGAACCGGAGCTGCAAGGTCATGGACTTTACGACCTATGAGGCACAGCGCCGGGTCTTCGCCGAGACGGGCGTGCCTTACATCACCTTCGACGGGGATCAGGCGGACCCGCGGGTCTTTGCCGCCGCCCAGTTCGACACAAGGGTCCAGGCCCTCGTCGAGATGATGGAAGCACGGAAGGAGGCGGAGCGATGACCGGGGAGAAGCGGATCCAGGCGATCCTGTCAGAACTGGTGGAAACCGCCGCCCGTCCCGGTGAGGCCGCGGAGAGGCTGAAGCGGGAGAAGGGGAAATCCCTTGTGGGCGTCCTGCCCTATTACGCCCCCGAGGAGATCGTTCATGCCGCCGGGATGCTTCCCGTGGGCGTCTGGGGCGGGACGGCGGACGCGTCCATGGCGGGCCACTATTTCCCGCCCTTCGCCTGTCCCCTGGTGAAGTCGGCCCTGGATCTGGCGCTCCGGGGCGTCTACGACGGCCTCGCCGCGATGATCGTTCCGGCCCTCTGCGAGAGCCTGACCTTCTTCGGCCAGAATTTCCGTGCCGCCCGGCCGGACATTTCCTTCGTGCCGGTGGTCCACCCGCAGAACCGCAGGACTCCCGAGGGGGTGGACTATCTCCGGGCGGAGTACGAAAGGGTCCGGGACCGGCTGGCGGAGATCGCCGGACGGGAGGTCACGGCGGCGGATCTCGACCAGGCGATCGGGATCTTCAACGGCCATCGCCGGGCCATGCGGGCCTTCCTGGAGGAGGCGCCCCGGCACCCGTCCCTCGTGTCTCCC
>CAZXMK010000477.1:0-2019 GCA_964641935.1 uncultured Syntrophaceae bacterium | reverse complement strand
GGAATCCCGGAAATCCGGGCCAGGGGCTCAAACTCGTCGGTACTGGGCGGATCGATGACGATGGCGGGCATGCCGCATTTTTTTGAAAAATCGAGGGCCATGGACGGCCCCAGGGCGGAGGGATGCGTCCCGTAGACCCCCTCCAGGAGGTCGTGGCGCATGGCGTCGTCGATCCGGTAGGCCCCGGCGGGCGCCGGCCGTCCCAGGCCGCCGCGGCTGACCACGATGTCGATCTCCTCCAGGCCGATCCCTGTTTTCTCCAGGAATTTCAGGACGTCTTCCTCGCGCAGGGGAAGCTGTTCCGCCAGGGAGGAAAAGCGGGACAGGTCCTCTCCCCGGTAGACGATATTCTCCTGGGCGACGGCCTGCTCTCCCCGGAAGAAGGCGACCTTCGTCGAGGTCGAGCCGACGTTGATGGCGAGCAGAAGAAATTCCTTACCCATGGTTCGCTCCTTTTCCGCTCATCAGGCCGGCCAGGGCAATCTCCACGACCCGGTTTTCCGCGGACACGAAGGGGAGCTTCAGAAGCACCGGCCCGGCTGTTCCCGCAACGACGCCCACCGTCTGCATGCCTCCGAAGAAGACGAGGGATTCCGCCAGCAGGTGGCCCGTATCGATCTCGGGAACCAGGTAAATGTCGACATTGCCGGTGACGGCGCTCTGCAGTCCCTTCCGGTCCGCCGCGACCTTGCTCAGGGCGCAGTCGATGTCCACGGGACCCTCGACGACGGCCCTGCCGAATTGTCTCCTCTCCCCCATTTTGGAAAGGATCGCCGCGTCCAGCGTCGAGGGAATGCCCGGGTTGACCTGCTCGATTGCCGCCAGGACGGCCACGTTCGGCGTCTCGATGCCGAGCCGGCGCGCAAGCTGGAGGGCGTTGTTCAGGATTCCCTGCTTCTCGACCAGGCCCGGGAAGTCATTGAGGAATGTGTCCGTGATGAGGATCAGCTTCTCCCGTTTCAGGAGCGGAAAGACGGAGATGTAGCTCGCCGTGCCGCCCTTTTTCTTCAGGCCGCCGGCGGGGTCCAGCACGGCCTTCATCAGGATCCGGTGCGACAGGCCGCCCTGCATCAGGATGTCCGCCCGGCCATCCCGGACCCGGGCCACCGCCTGCCGCAGGGCCTCCTTCCGGTCGCCCCCGTCCACGATCTCGTGCTCCCGTGACGCCAGTGGAGTCCGTCCCACGTAGGCCTTCAGCGATTCCGCCCTCCCGATCAGGCAGGGGACGGCGAGGCCCGACGCCGCCGCCCGGGAGAGGATCCGGACGTCTTCGACCGTGGGAAAAGGAACGGCAATCCGCCTCGGTCCCGCCTGCATGGCCGCTTCCAGGATGTCTTTGAAGGACTGGATCATCTCAGTGCACCTCCTTTCCCATGCGGTCGGCCAGGACGACGCACATGGCCAGCTGCTGCACGATGTTGTCGCTGAAGTCCGAGCGGGCGGGAATGCAAACAGGTCCCCTGGACGTTGCGACCAGCGAGCTGCGGGTGACATCGAGGAAGAAGTCGAGCTTGCAGATGACATTGCCCGTGTCGAGACAGGGCACCACCAGGATGTGGGGCATCTCCCGCCGGGTTTCTCCGGCCGATGCCCCGGGCCGCCGGGAGCCCCGGAAGATCTCCGTGAAGGAGGTGGCATCGACAATCTCGCATTCCCCCAGCTCGCCGGAGGCCGCCGCCTTCCTGAGAAACCGGTAGTCCCGGTAGGAGGCCAGGTCGCCGCCCACCTCCCGATGGCCCGAGAGTACGGCAACCCGCGGCCTCGGGACACCCATGAGGTGGTAGACGAAGGCGGCGTTCTTGATGATCTCGGCCTTGGCCCTGGCGTCGGGTTTGATGTTGACGCCCGTGTCCGTGAAGACCACCAGGTGGTCGATGCCCGGGATCTCCCAGAACGTGACGACGCTCACGGTCATGCCGGAGGCCGCCTTCGCCTCTTCGCGAATGATGGAGCGGTAGATGTAGGAGGTCGGGATCTGGCCCTTGCTCGCGATGGGCAGCTCGCCCGAGAAGAGCATGC
>CAZXMK010000476.1:0-2022 GCA_964641935.1 uncultured Syntrophaceae bacterium | reverse complement strand
TGGACAAGGACGGGTATTTCTACATCGTGGACCGCGTGAAGGACATGGTCATCGTTTCGGGCTTCAAGGTCTTCACCCGGGAGTTGGACGATCTCCTGGCCCTGCATCCCGACGTCGAGATGGCCGCGGCCATCGGTATCCCCGATCCGGAGCGGCCGGGGTCCGAGCGCGTCGCCCTGGCGGTCATGCTGAAGCCCGGCATCGAGAAGAGCGACGCCGAGAAGGAGAAGATCCTGAATTTCCTGAAGGAAAACGTGGCGCCGTACAAGGTGCCGAAGGTCATCCAGTTCATGGACCAGCTTCCCCTGAGCGGCGTCGGCAAGATCCTCAAGCGGGAACTGAGGACCATGATGTAGGGCGGATCGACCGGACCATTCCAGAACGACAAAATCAAGGAGAATCAAAGATTATGGGCAGCCTGATTTGCGACGAAAGAGACCAGAAATTCGTAATGTATGAAATGCTCAAGCTGGAGGAGCTGTTCAAGACGGAGCACTTCAGCGACTATTCCCGCGACATGTGCGACATGGTCCTGGACGGGGCGAGGAAGATGGCGGAGGAGGTCGTCTTCCCGGTCCTGGTCGAGGGCGACCGGGAAGGGTGCCGCGTCGAGAACGGCAACGTCCTCGTTCCGAAGTGCTTCCACCGCAGCTTCCGCGTTTTCCGGGAGGGCGGCTGGACGACCGTCAGCGTGTCCCCCGAGGCCGGCGGGCAGGGATTCCCCCTCGTCATCGGCATGATGACGGAGGAGTGGTTCATGCACAACTTCAGCCTCGTCGGCTACGCCTTCCTGACCGCCGGGGCCGCCCACCTGATCGAGGCGTACGGAACGGAGGCCCAGAAGAAGAAATACATGCAGAAGATGTACGAGTGCGTGTGGGGCGGCAACATGTGCCTGACGGAGCCCGGCGCCGGAACCGACCTCAGCAACATCCGGACGAAGGCCATCCGGAAGCCCGACGGCACGTTCCTCCTGGAAGGAACGAAGCAGTTCATCACCGGCGGGGACCAGGACCTGACGGAAAACGTCATCAGCCCCGTGCTGGCGCGGATCGAGGGCGATCCCGCGGGGACGGAGGGCATCTCCATCTTCCTGGTGCCCAAGTACCTCGTCAACGACGACGGCTCCCTGGGGAGGCGCAACGACTACACCATCCCCGGCATCGAGCACAAGATCGGGCTGAACGGGAGCGCCACCTGCCAGATGAGCTTCGGCGAGAACGGGGCCTGCTACGCCGAGCTCCTGGGGGAGGAGCGGCAGGGGATCAAGATCATGTTCCAGATGATGAACGAGGCCCGGATCTTCGTGGCCGTCGAGTCCCTGGGCAGCGCCTCCATCGCCTACCTGCACGCCCTCGCCTACGCGAAGGAGCGCCTCCAGGGGTCCGCCCTGGAGGAGATGAAAAACCCCCTGGCCCCGAGGGTGCCGATCATCCGCCATCCCGACGTCCGGCGGATGCTCCTGTGGATGAAGGCCCATGTGGAAGGCATGCGGGCGCTCTCCTATTACACGGCCTGGTGCGTCGATGTCATGGAGAGCACCGCCGACGCTGCCGTGAAAGACACGGTTCGCGGCATCATCGAGGTGCTGACACCCGTCTGCAAGGCGTACTGCTCGGACCTGGCGTTCCGGGTCTGCGAGACGGCCATCCAGGTGTATGGCGGGTACGGCTGCTGCAACGAGTATCCCGTCGAGCAGTTCATGCGCGACGTGAAGCCGACCTCCATCTATGAGGGCGCCAACGGCATCCAGGCCCTCGACCTGGTGGGGCGGAAGCTCGGCATGAAGAAGGGCCTCTACTTCATGAAGCTCCTGGGGGAGATGCAGAAGACGATCCAGGAGTGCGCTACAGCAAAAGGGGTAGGGGACCTGGCCGCCGACGTGCAGGAGGCCGCCAACACCCTGGCCGAGGCGGCCATGTTCTTCGCGGGCAGCGCCTCCAGCGGGAAATTCATGATCCCCGTCTCGAACGCCTACACGTTCCTCACCATGATGGGAAAGGCCGTCTTCGGATGGCTCCT
>CAZXMK010000475.1:0-2026 GCA_964641935.1 uncultured Syntrophaceae bacterium | reverse complement strand
CTCCAGAGCTACTGCTGCTCCCTGGTGCGGGGCATCCTGGAGGAGGCCCTGTCGGGAAACCTGGACTTCCTGGACGGCATGGTCTTTCCTCACACCTGCGATTCGATCCAGCGCCTCTCCGACATCTGGCGCCTCAACATTCCTTTCGGATTCCACTCCGACGTGGTCCTTCCGGTGAAGCTGACGACGGCGAGCGCCCGGGACTACATGGCGGACGTCCTCCGGAAGTTCCGGGCGGACCTTGAAAAATCCCTCGCGGTGACGATCCCCGACGCGGCCCTCAAGGAGGCCATCAGCCTTACCAACGGCGTCCGGGCGGCCCTGAGGCGCCTCTACGAGCTCAGGACGGCGAATCCCGCCCTGGTCTCCGGCAGCGACGTCCACCGGGTCATCCGGGCCTCCATGATCATGGACCGCCGGCGGTTCCTGGCCCTCCTGGAGGAGTTCCTGGCGGAGGCAGGCGGAAAGGACGCACCGGCCGCAGCGAAGCAGCCCCACCGGCTGATCCTCTCCGGCGGCGTGTGCAATGCCCCGGATATCTACGGCATGATCGCCGACGCCGGCGGGGCCGTTGTCTGGGACGATCTCTGCACCGGCGGCCGGGCCTTCGAGGAGCCGATTCCCCTTGACGAAGACCCGATCGAGGGGATGGCGGACCGCCTCGTGAATCGGGTCGTATGCCCGGCGAAGCACGGGGGCCTCACGAACCGGGCGGACCACCTGGTGAGCCTCGTGAAGCAGAAGAACGCCCGGGGCGTCATCTTCCTGCTCCTGAAGTTCTGCGACCCCCACGCCTTCGATTACCCGTACCTGAAGGCCGCCCTGGACCGGGAGGCCATCCCCAGCCTCCTGATGGAAGTGGAGGACCCGCTGCCGCCGGAAGGACAGCTCCGGACCCGAATCGAGGCATTCCTGGAGATGATGTAAACCCGGTCTGCCGGTCCCGGCCCGCCGTGAAAGCGCAACGGGCCGGTCCGCCATCCCTGAAATCAAATAAGCAAAGGAACCATTCATGACGGAACAGACGGCAATCGCCGCAGCGGAGGCTGCGGAAGCACATATTCAGCGCATCGCCGGGGAACTCGGCATCGCGCTGGGGCAGGTCGAGGCGACGGCGCGCCTCCTCGGCGAAGGGGCGACGGTGCCCTTCATCGCCCGCTACCGGAAAGAGGCCACGGGAACCCTCGACGAGGTCCAGATCGCGGAAATCCGGGACCGTCTCGCCCAGCTCGCCGAGCTGGACAGGCGGCGCGAGGCGATCCTGAAGTCCCTGGTGGAACGGGAACTCCTGACGGATGAGCTTGCGGCGAAAATCACCGCCGCCGAGACGCTCTCCGTCCTGGAGGACATTTACCTCCCCTTCCGGCCCAAGCGTCGGACCCGGGCCATGGTCGCCCGGGAAAAGGGCCTGGAGCCCCTGGCGGACAGGATCTTCGCCCAGGAGGCGGACCTCGATCCCGGGGCCGCGGCGGCCGCCTTCGTCGATGCCGAAAAGGGCGTGGCATCCGTGGAGGAGGCCCTCGCGGGGGCGCGGGACATCCTCGCCGAGCAGATCAACGAGAGCGAGGAGGCCCGGTCCCGCATCCGGGCCTTCTTTGCGGAGAGGGCCATCTTCCAGTCCCGGGTCGTTCCGGGCAAGGAGACGGAGGGCAGCCGCTTCCGCGACTGGTTCGACTGGGAGGAGCCCGCCGCCAAAGCGCCCTCCCACCGGATCCTGGCCATGCGGCGGGGCGAGAAGGAGGAGTTCCTCTTTCTCCGGGTCACGCCGCCGGAGGCGGAGGCGCTGGCGCTCCTTGTGGAGATGTTCGTGAAGGGCGGCGGTCCGTCGTCGGAACAGGTCCGGCTGGCCGTCGAGGACGGATACAGGCGCCTGCTGTGCCCGGCCATGGAGACGGAGATCCGCCTGGCCACGAAGAAGCGGGCCGACGCGGAGGCGATCCGGGTTTTCGCCGAGAATCTCCGGCAGCTTCTCCTGGCCCCGCCCCTCGGGCAAAAGCGGCTCCTGGCCCTGGATCCGGGATTCCGG
>CAZXMK010000474.1:0-2027 GCA_964641935.1 uncultured Syntrophaceae bacterium | reverse complement strand
GACGTTCCGGACATGGACTCCTCTGGCGAGCAGGACCTTCAGGATCTCCAGATGCTCGGCCGGGAGGCCCGCCGCGTAGTTCATGTTGTAGTAGCGCCCGCCGGGGATCGAGGCCACGTCGATTGCTCCCGCCCGCGAGGAGCCGAAGAGGAAGGAGTCGAAGCGCCCCGGGTGGGCCAGGATGTACGCGGGCTTGTAGAGGTGCTGGTTCAGCTCCATCCCGGTCCGGACCATCGCCGGGTCCTCTCCCCGCAGGATCAGGCCGCAGTACGTCCAGCGGATTCCGTAGGTGTCGGTGTAGAGATTGAAGGCCGCAAAGAGCCCGACGACCAGAACCGCGAGTCCCACCGAAAGGAGAATCCAGCGTCGCCAGGGCATGTTGTTTTTTTCGGGGATTTCCATGGAATGAAGGCAGCCGTTCCGGCCCAGTCAGGGGTTGTGTGCGGGGAAAGCGGGCGTTCCGGCGGATCCCCGATGCAAAGGGAATCTCTTTCCACGCCTCGACCGCCGATCCCTGTCTGCGTCTTCCCGTCCGCACAGTCGGCGGGAGAATAACGATCTTTCCGGGGATCTTCAAGAAATAAAAGACACGGCGGTTCGCGTCGCCTGGTCCGGCATCGGTCAATGGCGCGTTTCCCTGGCCAGAAGGTCAAGGGCGGCATTCAGGTTCTTCCTGGCCAGCTCGTAGCCCGGATATTCGTCCAGGGCCGTCCGGAATGCCCGGACCGCCTCTTCGTACCGCCCGATCTGCGCCAGGAGAACGCCGAGATTGTTGTGGGTATCGGGAAAATGGGGAGTCATTCTCGATGCCAGGTCAAAGTGCCGGATGGCCGTATCGATATCGCCCTGCCTGGCGTAGGCAAAGGCCAGATTGCTGTGGGCGACGGAGTTATCGCGGGTCACCTCGACGGCGTGCCGGAAGAGCGTGTGGCTGTTTTCCCACACCTGGACCTGCCGCCAGGAAAGGATCGCCAGGACACAGAGCACGGCGGCGCCCGCCGTTGCCATGGCAATGCCCCGATGGCGCCACGTTTTGAGGAGATCCGGGATCCCCCAGGCGATCATGATGAAGATCCCGACCAGCGGGATATAAGTATAGCGGTCCGCCATGGCCTGGACGCCGACCTGCACGAGGCCGATCACGGGGACCAGGGTGCCCAGATACCAGGACCAGCCGACAAACAGATACGGGCGGCGAGAGGCATGGAACAGAACGGCGACCGTGATCAGGACAAGAACAGCGACGCTCGACAGCAGCAGTTCGAGGGAAGGCATTCCCGGATGCGGATAGAAAACAGCCAGATCGACAGGCCGGAACGTCATCGACAGGTACTTGGCATAGGAAACCAGGGCGTTGGAAATCCGGGCCGGAAGAGATATCAATTCCACGGAGACGACGGCTTCGCTGCTTTTCTGGACACAGAAAGTCACGATGCAGGACGCAGCGGACAGGACGAAGAGCGGGATCTTTTCGTAGATGAGATGAAAGTTCTTCTTCATGAGGCCCATGTCAAAACGCTTCAGGGGCCAGTAATCCAGGAGCAGCAGGACAAAGGGCAGCGTGACCAGCATGGGCTTCGTCATCAGTCCGGCCGCATAAATCAGGATCACCGCTGGATATTTCGCGATGGAGGGCTTCTCTGTGTAGCGGCTGTAGGCATAGATCGTCAGGAAACAGAAAAGGGCGCTCAGAACGTCCTTGCGCTCGGATATCCAGGCGACCGACTCCACATGCAGGGGATGAAGGGCGAAAAGCAGCGCAACAAAGAAACTCTTCCAGAACGCTCTCGTGATGCGGTTCAGGGCTCCCAGGAGCAGGATACTGGCGAGCAGGTGTAGAAGAACGTTGTTCCAGTGGTATGCCGCGGCATTCAGTCGAAAGAGTTGATAGTCCAGCATGAAGGAGAGAGTCGTCAAAGGGTGCCAGTTCGCAACCTGAACCGTCGAAAAAGCCTTCCGGATCCCGTCCCAGCTCAGGCCGCCCGTGACGATGTCGCTCTGCACGACATACTGGGGATCGTCCATTT
>CAZXMK010000473.1:0-2035 GCA_964641935.1 uncultured Syntrophaceae bacterium | reverse complement strand
CGGGAGGTCTGTTTCATGTTCGGCTCCATGGGGCAGTACTACCTCGATCACGGGCTCGGACGCGAGGTCGGCATGGAGGAAGCCGTACGGCTGCTGAAGGAGGCCCGGGACGCCGGCCTCGTGACGCAGCCGGCGACGGCACAGAATCCCGGGGGGATGTGCAACTGCTGCGGCGACTGCTGCAGTGTGCTTCGGGCCTTGAACCTGCATTCCAGGCCCGCCGAAATGGTCTTTTCGAATTACTATGCCGGGGTCGATCCGGACGCCTGCACCGGTTGCGGGGCCTGCCTGCACCGCTGTCCGATGGCGGCCATCTCGATGGACAACACCGAGCATGCCCGGATCGACCGGGACCGCTGCATCGGCTGCGGCCTCTGCGCGACCGAGTGCCCCCTCGAGGCGATCCGGATGGTTCCGAAGGAGGAACAGAGGGTTCCCCCGGCCGGAACGATGGATCAGATGTTGAACATGGCCCGGCTCCGGGGACTGGCATGACCGTCGCCGTGACCAAAGGCCCCCAGCAATGACAGGAGAGAGCGTTCATGGAAAGCAACATCAGCCGGTTTCTGGAATTCAACGTCGCCCACTACGGAGAGTACGAGCAGTTCATCTACCTTGGCCCGGAAGGGGAAAAACGGATTAAAAACACGAAGCTCCTGGATCAGGCCCGCCGCCTGGCCACGGGCCTCCGGAAATTGGGCGTGCAGAAGGGCGACATCATCGGCACGGTGGTGAGCAACCTCCCCGAAACTCCATCGCTCATCAACGGCATCAACCGGTGCGGCGCCGTCTATCTCCCCATCATCTTCATGCTGACGGCCAAGGAGATCCGCTACATCCTGGAGGATTCCCGGTGCAAGTTCGTCCTCGTGGAGGACAAGCTTCTGCCCAAGGTCCGGGAGGCCGCCGAAGGCGTGAAAACGGTCGAGACGATCATCGTGATCGGCCAGGAGCGCGGAGAGGGCCTTCTTCCCTATGAAGACTTGCTGGCGAAGGGGGACGAGCTGGGAGACGTGGTCCCCGTCGAGGCGGACGACCTGTCCATCCTGATGTACACCTCCGGCACGACGGGCTTCCCCAAGGGCGTCATGCTGAGCCACCGCAACATGGAAAAGCAGATGATGACGGGCTCCCAGGTGTGGGGAGGGAAGAAGGGCGAGATCATGCTGACGACGGTTCCCATGAATCACATCTTCGGCGTCATCAGCACCCTGGAGCTGTACCACCTGGGCTGCGTCAGCCTCCTGATGCCCCCCTTCGATCCGCGCAAGGTCCTGGACGCCATCCGGGACTACAAGGTGTCCTTCATCCCCGTCGTACCCACCATGCTCATTTTCCTGATGATGGTCTTTGATCCCGCGAAGGACGACACATCCTCCCTGGACCTCCTCATCTGCTCCGGCGGCCCCCTGGCCCTGGACACCCTGGAGAACGCCCAGAAGACCTTCAAAATCGAGATCACCCAGGGTTACGGCTGCACGGAGGTCGGCGGCTCGATGACGCGGCAGCGCCGCGACTGGCCCCGGAAACCCGGAAGCGTGGGCTTCCCTCTGCCCGGCCTGGCTCTCCGGGTCGTGGACGCCGACGGGAAGGACGTCCCCCGGGGCGAGGAGGGAGAGGTCATCTGCAAGGGTCCCATCGTCATGAAGGGCTACCTGAACAAGCCCGAGGAGACCGCGGCGGCCCTCGTCAACGGGTGGCTCCACACCGGCGACGTCGGAAAGCTCGACGAGGACGGAGAGCTTTACATCACGGGCCGCCTGAAGGACCTGATCATCAAGGGCGGCGAGAACATCGACCCCGGCGTCGCCGAGGGCTGGCTGTACAAGCATCCGGCGATCTGGGAGTGCGCCGTCGTCGCCATGAAGGACCCGAAGTACGGCGAGGAGGTGGCCGCGGCGGTGACCCTGAAACCGGGCCAGCAGGCCACCGAGGAGGAGCTCCTGGCTTACCTGGGCGAACACCTCCATCATTTCGTGGCCCCGAAGAAGATCTTCTTCTTCGACGCCATGCCCAAGACGGGCCTGGGAAAGAT
>CAZXMK010000472.1:0-2043 GCA_964641935.1 uncultured Syntrophaceae bacterium | reverse complement strand
CATCCTCCCGGAGCAGGGGCTCGCCTCCCGTGAGGATGATGACGGGTCGGCTGAAGCCGGCGATTTCGTCCAGGAGTCGCAGGCCTTCATCCGTGGTCAGCTCGCCCGGGTAGGGTCCCCGCTCGGAGGAGGCCCGGCAGTGCACGCAGGCGAGGTTGCATCGCCGGGTGATCTCCCAGGCCACCATGCGGAGCGTATCTTCCAAGACGGGCAGGCGCCTGTCTTTACCGGTGTCGGCCATGCTCAATCCGTTTCTTCGCCGCTCCCGGACACCGGGAGCAGATGACGGAATCCCTTCGGAAAAACTCAGCGGGCGAGGACCTTCGCCGCCTCGGGGGCAAAGTAGGTCATGATGATGTCCGCCCCGGCCCGCCGGATCGAGGTCAGGCACTCCATCATGGCCCGCTCGCCGTCCAGCCATCCCATCTGGGCGGCGGCCTTGACCATGGCGAACTCGCCGCTCACGTTGTAGGCGGCGATGGGCAGGTCGAACTCCTCCCGGGCCCGGCGGATCACGTCTAAGTAGGCCAGGGCGGGCTTGACCATGATGATGTCGGCCCCCTCCTCCACGTCCAGGGTGATCTCCCGGATCGCCTCGTCCCCGTTGGCGGGGTCCATCTGGTAGGCCTTCCGGTCGCCGAACTGCGGGGCGCTCTCCGCGGCCTCCCGGAACGGCCCGTAAAAACAGGATGCGTACTTGGCCGAATAGGCCATGATCGGAAGATCGTCGAAGCCCGCCTCGTCGAGGCCGTCCCGGATGGCCCCCACCTGGCCGTCCATCATGGCCGAGGGCGCCACCATGTCCGCCCCGGCCTTGGCGTGGGACACCGCCGTCTCCGCCAGGACCTCCAGGGTCGAGTCGTTGTCCACGGACCCCTTCTCCAGCATGCCGCAGTGGCCGTGGCTCGTGTACTCGCAGAGGCAGACGTCGGTGATGACGAGGATGTCCGGGACGCGGCTCTTGATCTCGCGGACGGCCCGCTGGACGACGCCGTCCTTCGCGAAGGCCCCCGTGGCCAGCTCGTCCTTTTTGTCGGGGATGCCGAAAAGGAGGACCGCCGGGATCCCCAGCTCCTTTGCGGACTTCGTCTCCTGGACGAGATAGTCCGCGGACATCTGGAAGTTCCCCGGCATGGAGTGGATGGGCTTCTTGACGCTCTTTCCCGGGACGGCGAAGAGCGGATACACGAAATCGTCCACGGAAAGCCTCGACTCCCGGATCATGCGCCGGAAATTCTCGCTTTTTCTAAGCCTTCTCGGCCTGTACAGGGGGAACTGCATCGTCGCCTCCTCCTTTTTTTACGCGATTTCCCGGTCCGTCAGGTAACACGCCGGATCGGGCGCCCAGATGTCGCCCGCAACGGCCTCCGCCCGGGCCCGGAAGTTTCCGCCGCACACGCCCAGCCACCGGCAGGTCGCGCAGCGGCCCTTGACATGGGGCTTCTTGTCCTTGAGCTTCCCCATCAGCCCGTTCGACGTGTCGGTCCAGATGGCGCTGAAGGGCCGCTCACGGATGTTCCCGAAAGAGACGCCACGCCAGAACTGGTCCGCGTGGACGGCGCCGTCCCAGCTCACGCAGCCGATGCCGTTGCCGGAGCTGTTCCCCTCGTTCATCTTCAGGAGCTCCAGGACCTCCGCCGCCCGGGCCGGGTCTTCCCGGAGGAGGCGCAGGTAGACGTAAGGGCCGTCGGCGTGGTTGTCCACCGTGAGGATCTCCTTCTCGAGGCCCTTCGCGAAGAGGTCCCGCGTCCGGTCCATGATCAGGTCCAGGAGCCGCCGCGTCTCTTCGTGGGAAAGGTCTTCCTTCACAAGGGCCGAGCCGCGGCCGGAATAGACAAGGTGGTAGAAGCAGCAGCGGGGGATGTCCTCCGCTTCGAGCAGGTCGAAGATGGCGGGGACGTCCTTCACGTTGTGGCGGTTCACGGTAAACCGGACGCCGACCTTGATGCCGGCGTCGCGGCAGGCCCGGATGCCCCGGATCGTCCGCTCGAAGGTCCCGGGAACGCCCCGGAAGAAGTCGTGGGTCTCCTTCAGGCCGTCGAG
>CAZXMK010000471.1:0-2045 GCA_964641935.1 uncultured Syntrophaceae bacterium | reverse complement strand
GTGGATTCCGTCCCCTTCCGCACCTCCGGCGGTGCCTTTCCCGATGTGCTCGAAATCAAGTTCAACAGTACCTCCTATCAGTCCGGCACGGACTTCACCTACAACCAGTCCACGGGGGAGATCACCTGGCTCGCCGCGGGAGACAAACCCTACATAGGGGCCGAGTACGACATCACCTATTCAAAGACGGAGAACATCACCAAAGCCGCCACTAAAACCCTGACGCTTCCGACCTCGGGCATCTTTCCTTCGTCGATCTCCATCGCCAACGGGTCCACGAACTTTGTACAGGGGACCGACTATACCTACAACCCCGGAACGGGAGAGATCACCGGGCTCGCCGGCCCGGCGGACGGAACAGCCCTCACGGTGACCCTGGGCAACCCGAAGGTGGACCAGAGCGTTTTCTTCCTGGAGCCCGGCACGGGGGATGACATCATCGCCGCCCTCGGCCTGAACCTCAACGACGCCGACCACTACACCGCCGCTCAGAACGCGGAACTTCTCGTCGAAGGAGTCCGGGTGACCCGTTCCAGCAACACCATCGACGATCTCATCGGCGGCGTCACCCTCAATCTGCAGGGGCCGGGAAAAGTCACACTGGACGTGGTGTCGGACATGGAAAAGGCCGTCGAATCCATCGAGGAATTCGTCGCGGCCTACAACGACGCCATGGAGTGGATCAACGTCCGCCTTTCCGAGGAGTCCGCGGTGGACAGCCTCGCCAAGGACGATCCCAAGCGGAGCGACGATTTCTACAAAAAGTTCGGCCTTCTCCACGGCGATTCCCTGCTCTGGCAGACCAAGTCCCAGCTCCGTCGTCTCGTGACGGACCCGTTGAATATCCTGGGGCCTTTGAAACAGCTCTCCCAGATCGGCATCTCCACCGAAAAGGCAGACTACGGCAAAAGCGGCAAGCTGGTCTTCGACAAGGAAGCCTTCATGGCCGCGGCCACGCCGGGCTCCCTGCCCTTCATGGATCAGTGGATGACCGATGCCCTGGGGAGTTCCACCACGCCGCTCAATCAACTGAAGACGGACTTCACCGGAGGAGACTTCCTCATCAGCGTCGGCGGAAAGCAGGCCCGCATCACCGTCAAGGCCACGGACACTCTGGCAGACGTCAACGCCAAGATCAACCTCGCCAAGGACGAGGCGTCCGGTGACCGCATCCGCGCCAGGAGCACCATCATCGACAACGTGCTCTCCATCGCGAGCACGGACATCGACGCCAACATCACCCTCCAGGATCCGAACGGCGTCCTGAAGAAGCTCGGCATCGACGTGTCGAATCCCCTGGACGCGACACACCACGTTCAGGACACGTCCGCCTACGTGGGGAACCTCCTCACCGCCGCCATGACCAACATGGACACCTACTTCGGAAACCTCGTGGACAGTTCCCAGATCGCCGTCGGCTCCGCCGTCACCATCAAGGGGCGCGTTGCCAGCCAGATCAGCCATCTGAACTCGCAGATCACCAGCATCGACAAACGCATCAGCAAATTCGAACAACAGCTTTCCATAAAGCAGCGCGGTCTCTTCGATCAGTACAGCCAAATGGAAGTGACCCTGGCAAAGCTCAACCAGCAGTATTCCTGGCTGGCAAGCACAATATCGGCCCTCACCGCAAAACAACAAGCCGCGAGCTGATCCTGCTCCGCAGTGCAAGTCGGCGGCATTCCTTCTGCAGACGAGGAAGTGTCTCCTCCTTTTCCGTCGTCCGCCGATACGACCCGAAAACGAAGGCGATCCCCCTTGCGAGCGATATGCCGCTCCAAAGGGGGACCGCCTTTTTCCCACAGCGGAAGAGGCAAGGTGCACTCCCTCTCTTCCGAAAACGCTTCTGGAGATATCCTCGCAGGACAAGGCTCCGTCGGGGGACAGCGGTGCCCGTTCTATTCCTCTCCTCCCGCATGGGCCTCCCTTGCGACGGCAAAGGCTCTCGGGTCCGCCTGGGCGAGCCCGAGCTTCCAGGCCAGCACCGCCGCCTGGGTTCTGTCACGAAGATCGAGCTTCCGGAGAACGTGGCTCACATGATTTTT
>CAZXMK010000470.1:0-2054 GCA_964641935.1 uncultured Syntrophaceae bacterium | reverse complement strand
CCACCGGGTCCACCTCGTCGCGCGGCGCCCCGTGCCTGTGCGATTCGGCGGCAATGCGGTTCTGCACACCAGCCCTCTGGACAACGCAAAACTGCTGCACACCCTGTTGCCAGAATGCCGGACGGTATTTTACCTGGCCTCGGACAGCACGCCGGGAACCTCGGCCTCCGAGCCGATGTGGGAATCCGAGTTGAACCTCGGGCCCGCCCTGCGTTTCCTCGATATCCTGCAGAAATACGATCACGTGCATCTGTTCTTCATCTCGTCGGGCGGCACCGTCTACGGCAATCCCCGAACCCTGCCGGTGGACGAGGACCACCCCCTGTCGCCTCTTTCCTACCACGGGGCGGGCAAGATTGCGATGGAGGCCTTTCTGCAGGCCTACTGCAGGCAGTTCGGAAGAGGCGTGACCATCCTGAGGCCTTCGAACTTCTACGGCCCGGGCCAGCCCTGCCGGAAAGGATTCGGTATCGTGCGCGGCATGCTGGAGCATCTACGGCGGGATCTCCCTGTGGAGATCTGGGGGGACGGGGAGAACGTCCGCGACTTCATCTACATCGAAGATTTCGTCGACGCCTGCGTCCGCCTTGCGGAAACGGGTCAAGCCGCCAAAACGGTCGACGTCTTCAATGTCGGCTACGGCATGGGGGTCAGCATCAACGGGCTGTGCGGACTGGTCGAATCGGTGACGGGCGGGCGGATCCGGAAGGAATACCGCGCAGGGCGTTCCATCGATGTCCGGTCGGTAGTCTTGGACTACTCCAGGCTGAATCGACGTGCAGGGTGGAAGCCCGCCACGGATCTGGAAACCGGGCTGGCAAGGACGTGGGAATGGCTCAAGACGCAGCCGCTGTAACGTCAACCGCTGACCCGGTCTGCTCGATCTGCATCGCCAACTTCAACGGCGAAACGGTGATCGGTCCCTGTCTCGAATCCGTCCGTAAACAGGATTTCGATCTGCCCCTGGAGATCATCGTCCACGACGATGCCTCGACGGACGCATCCGTCGAATTCGTCCGGACCCGTTACCCCGACGTAATCCTGGTTTCGAGCGAGCGCAACGCGGGGTACTGCGTCAGCAACAACCGGATGGTTGCCCGCGCGCGGGGCCGCTACATCCTTCTGCTGAACAACGATGCGGTCCTTCATCGGGATGCCGTCCGGACGCTCTTCCGGCAAGCCGAGCAACATCCGGGCCCTGCCGTCCTGGGCCTCCCCCAGTACGACATCGAGACCGGCGCGCTGATCGACCGCGGCAGCCTGCTGGACCCGTTCATGAATCCCGTGCCGAACCTGGATCGGGAACGAACAGACGTAGGCATGGTCATGGGGTCGTGCCTGTGGATCCCGAGAGCCCTGTGGGAGGAGCTGGGAGGCTTCCCGGAGTGGTTCGGGAGCCTGGCGGAAGACCTGTACCTGTGCTGCCTGGCCCGGTTGCGAGGGGTTCCCGTCAGGGTCCCGCCCGAATCCGGCTACGATCACTGGGTCGGCCGGAGCTTCACGGGGGGGAAGGTTGTCCGGAATGCCCTGCAGACGAGCTATCGGCGTCGTGCCCTGAGCGAACGGAACAAGAGCTTCTCTTTCTTTGTCTGCTGGCCCACCGCCCTCGTCTACCCCTGCTTCGGCATCCATCTGATCCTTCTGCTCCTGGAGGGCCTGCTCCTGACCGGCATCAAGGGCGACCGGAAAATCCTGGAGGAAATTTACCTGTACTGCCTGAGAGCGCTCTGGAAGGAGAGGGAACGACTCCCGAGGGAGCGGAACACGGCGCAATCCTCCCGAAAGGCGAGTGTGACGCGCTTCTTTTCGGCTTTCACATCGGTGCCCTACAAGCTGAAGATGCTCCTCCGGTTCGGTCTTCCTGCAATCCGGCCTTGACCGCTCACCTCGTGGCGCGCAGCGTTCCATTCCTCCACTGCCGTTCACACCATAATGAAAAAGCCAGTTGAACCATCACGGCCATTCCTGCATAGGCTGCAAGCATGGACCATACGGCGCCGTGAACCCCGAATCGGGGAATCAGGAAATAGTTCAGCAGGATGTTCAAGATGGCC
>CAZXMK010000469.1:0-2061 GCA_964641935.1 uncultured Syntrophaceae bacterium | reverse complement strand
CCGAGGGTCTGCAGGATGACCAGGAATCCCAGGAGCAGGACCAGCCCCTTCGCGATGTTGGCGAAGAGGGTCGTGGTGACGAAAACGCCGCCTGCCCGGCTGCTGTAGAGATTGACGACGCCCACGGTCAGGCGGGCAAAAAAGAACGAGACCGAAAGGATCACCAGAACCAGGATGCCCTTTTCCAGGATGCCCGTGAGATGGACCGACAGGGGAGCCGCGTGGAGGGCGACATATGCGGCTGCAGCCGTGAACCAGTAGATTCCCATCCGCCGCAGGGCCGTGACAAGGACATTGCCGCCCTCCCAACCGGTACGGCGGATGATCCGGCGCAGGAACCGGCGTGCGAGGACATCGGCGGCGAGGCCGCAGAAGAATCCCGCCGCAAGCAGGAGCAGGGGAAGGATGTACATGTGCCGTGTCAGGATTTCGGTCATGGGCAACCTGTCGGGTGTCCGGGCTGCTTCTGCAATCCCGGCCAAGCGGTTTCTCTACCCCGGATTCCCGTGCCGCGCAAGCCCCTTTGTGAAGAGATGGAACTCCCGGGCAACGGGCATCGTTTTTCAAATGGATTGACAAGACCCGTCGAGTGAACCTATAGAGCACTGAATTGGCCGTACCGCCGCCCCGCAACGGCGGCAAAGCACATGCCGTAGAGATGTTGCAAAGGATTCCATGAACATCCGAGACTTCCGCAAGCCGACCCATCCGGTGGATCCCCTGTTTCCGAACCGCTGGTCACCCCGGGCCATGTCCGGCGAGGAGATCACGGAAGCGGAACTCATGATCCTGTTCGAGGCCGCCCGGTGGGCGCCTTCATCCAACAACAACCAGCCGTGGCGGTTTTTCTACGGCCGGCGCAACACCCAGCACTGGCCCTTGTTTCTCTCCCTCCTCACGGAAGGCAACAGGATCTGGGCAAACCGGGCGGCGGTCCTGGTCGTGGTCGCCTCGAAGACGACCTTCGACAGCGGAAAATTCGCCCGCACCCACAGCTATGACGCCGGTGCCTCCTGGGGGCACCTGGCCCTCCAGGGATCCCTCATGGGGCTGGTCGTTCACGGGATGCAGGGATTCGACTATGACCGTGCGAAGGTGGAGCTGGCCATGCCCGACTTTTTCCAGGTGGAGGCCATGATCGCCATCGGCCGGCCCGGGATGAAGGAAGATCTGCCGGAGCACGTTCAGAAGAGGGAATTCCCCTCCGACCGGAAGCCCCTGTCGGACATCATCATGGAAGGCCCGTGGAAAACATAGCGATGGATAATCCCCGAACCTCTTCCTACGAGGAATTCTTCAACAGCCTCACGCACGGGGCGGGCGCCCTCCTGAGCGTCGCCTGCCTGACCGTCATGGTGATCTTCGCGAGCCTCCATGGCAGTGCGCGCCACATCGTGGGCTGCAGCGTCTTCGGAGCGAGCCTGGTCCTCCTGTACACGGCATCCACCCTTTATCACAGCGCACGCTCGTCCCGTCTGAAGCACATTTTCAAGACCCTGGACCACGCCTGCATCTACCTGCTCATCGCCGGCACCTATACTCCCTTCACGCTGGTAATTCTCCGGGGGGGGTGGGGATGGACGCTCCTCGGCGTCATCTGGGGAATCGCCATCATCGGCATCGTCTTCAAGATTTTTTTCGTCTACCGATTCCGGACGGCGGCCACGATCGCTTACATCATCATGGGATGGCTGGCGGTGTTCGCCATCAAGCCCCTCCTGGCAGGTCTGTCCCCTGCGGGACTGGCCTGGCTCGTGGCGGGAGGGCTTTTCTACACGGTCGGCGCCCTCTTCTACCTCATGAAACGCCTCCCCTACTCCCACGCAATCTGGCACGTCTTCGTCCTGGGCGGCAGTCTCTGTCACTTCTTTGCCGTCCTTTTCCATGTCATCCCGGCCGGGAACTCTTGAACGAGCCGGTTTCCTGAAATCATTTACCTTAGAAGGATTCAAACATGCTCAATCTTGACGACCTGGACTGGCAGAAAAAGATGGTTTCCCCGGATGTCGTTCTCACAAAGATCGAACCGGGAATGAGTATCTTCCTCGGAACCGGCGTTTC
>CAZXMK010000468.1:0-2065 GCA_964641935.1 uncultured Syntrophaceae bacterium | reverse complement strand
TCCCAAGCTGAAGGTCGCGGGTTCGAATCCCGTTTCCCGCTCCAATAAAATCAAGGACTTGGCCGACATGGTTAAGTCCTTTTTTATTGGTTGTCGTCTTTTGCATCCGTTTTTGCATCGGGATTTCCAGGGATCATGCATACAAGGGAAAACTCGACGCCGCGAGGCGGCGTTCACGATTCAGGTGGAGAAAGGTGTTTTCTGGTATGAGCGATGAGATGTGGCCACCCGGTGACGAGGTGGCGGGCGATCTCGATGAATTGCTGGCGCTGGCATCGATGCGGATGCCGTTCGGCAGGTACCGGGGGCGGTTGCTGATCGATCTGCCGGAACCGTACGTGGTATGGTTTGCCAGGCACGGTTTTCCGGAGGGGAAACTGGGGAGGATGCTGCGGGCCGTCTACGAGATCAAGGTGAACGGACTGGAATATCTTTTCACACCGCTACGGCAACGATGACGTTCGCCAATCCGGTTCGGCCAGCAGCAGCCGGTTTTGTGGCGTGATGTCCTCCGGAATCAGCTGCGTAACGACCCGGTATCCCCGTGAGCGCAGGCGCGCAACCCTGGCCACATCCATGGCCAGCGGACCGTCCAGCCACCCCTCCAGCCCGCCCAGGTCGGCGCCGGCAAGGTCGTGACAGCAGGGGAGCAGTGCCAGCCGCGCCCCGGCTGCCGAGGCCCGATCGATGACCAGATCGGTCAGGCCGCCGCATGCGTGCACGGAGACTATCAGGTCGTCGCGCCGAAGCTTCACCTCCTCCAGGTCGGATTCCACGAAGTGCACCCGGCCCCCCAGCCGCGGCCAGGCATCCGTCAGGGATCCGGCAAGTGTGCCCGCGCTTCCCGGCATGCGCCGGTCAACAGCCAGGGCCTCGGGCGAGCTGTCGTCAAGCAGCAGGAGGATAATGGCCAGCAGTCCGTGGCCGCATGCCAGGTCCACGACCCTGCCGCCCCGGAACCGGCGACGGACCCGCCGCGCAACCTCCCACGCCTCGTACAGCTCCTTGCGCGGCAGGCAGCCGGCCCGGCAGACCGCCCGTGCGATTGCATCGAACAGCGCGTCTCCGGCGAACCGGGGCAGGAGCCTTTCCGTAAGCCGGTTTCGTGACGACCTGTCGAGGGGGGTCATGCTATGCACGCTCCTGAAGCAGGACTCTGCAGGATGGCATGGACTCTGCCGACCTGGCCGTCCGCCAGCCTGACCTTGATTCCGCGCGAGTGGAAGGGTGCGCTGGTGAGGATGTCCTTGACTATCCCTTCCGTAAGCCTTCCGGTCCGCTGGTCTTTCTTGAGCACGATGGCAACCGGGAGGCCGGGATGGATGTCTTTCCTGTTCTGTCCGTTCATGGTGTCTCCTTGCGGCAGGGGTGTCTTGTTGTTTCCACGGGATTACGCTCGTTGCACGCCGATTCCCGCAAAAGCGCCTTGTCCGAGCGGGACAGCGCCTTGATGGCGGCTTCCCGCTTTCCCGCGGAGCTTCGGGTATGCCCGCTTTCCAGGTACACCACCTCCACGGGCGCGCGGCCCCTGAAATACCGGGCGCCTCGCCCCTCACCATGCCGGCGGTAACGCCGTTCGATGTCCGTGGTAATTCCCGTGTAGAGAGAGCCGTCGGAACAGAGGATCATGTAGACCTGCCAGTTCATTTCAGGGGCTTTCCGGCCGGGGGAAGCGGAGCCCCTTTTTCTTCGTTCGGCCCCTTCCTCCCCACGACGCCTTCTATCCACAGGGAGAGAGCCCTGCCGGTCCGGAGGGTCTCCTCGGGGATGACCAGGCCGTTCTTCGCCGCCAGGTCGCCGGCATACTTCAGCTGGGCCTCGCTCGGGCCGCCCCCCGCCACCCGTTCCGGAGGAGTGGAGAACCCCATTTTGGCATGCACCCCCCTGCAGAAGCGCTGCCAGGTCTCCTTCTGCTCCACGATCAGGTCGAGAAATCCCTCCATCCTGCGGGTGAGGTCGTAATCGATCACCCAGGGATGCTTCTCCCTCAGATAGTCGACCAGGGTCTCACCCGGCTGCAGCGGGACCACCTTTCCCTTTTCCTCTTTCACATAGGACCGGTCGA
>CAZXMK010000467.1:0-2066 GCA_964641935.1 uncultured Syntrophaceae bacterium | reverse complement strand
CGGGGACCCACGAGGCTCATATCACCGGTCAGGACATTGATCAACTGGGGAAGCTCGTCCAGTTTGAACTTGCGCAGGCGGCGCCCCACCTTCGTGATCCGGGGGTCGTCGTCGGCCGTGGAGGCGGCCCCCATTCTCTCGGCGTCGACGACCATGGTCCGGAACTTGAAGATGCGGAAGGGCCGTCCGCGCATCCCTGTCCGCTCTCCCCGGTAGAAGACAGGCCCGCCGTCCTCCCGCCGGATCGCCAGGGCGACCCCGGCCAGAACGGGGCTCAGGAGGGCCAGGCCGCAGAGCGAAACCAGGAAATCGAAGAGGCGCTTCATTTCTCCGCCGCGTCCTTCATCAGTTCATAGGCCCCCAGGAGCCGCAGGCCGAAACGGCTCGTCCGGACCGCCGTCCCGTATCGCTCGAATCCCGCCTTCCGTACAGCGGAGATCGAGGATCCATTACCCTCCTCGACCACATACCAGAAACTCCGCCCCGGCTTTCCGAGGCGCTCCGTAATCCGCACCAGCGCCTCCGAGGCGATGCCGCGGCCCCGGAACTCCGGCACCGTCCAGGTATCGCCGACCTGAAGGTCCCCCCGGCCCAGAAAGGGAAATCGGAAGAACGGCGGGGTCACCACGGAACGGTGCAGGGGAACCCCTTTATCATAAAGCAGCAGGATCCGGTAATCGGGATTTTTGAAGATCCGGGCATAGCAAAAAAGCCACCAGACGGCATACGGCAGGAGCGGCAGAGCCGGCGGAACCGGCCGCAGGATGGACGGCCGCCAGAGGATCCAGTCCCGGCCGCCTACCGCACCCCGTTCCGGCACCGCGTTCCGGCAGCAGAGAAAACGGTAGACCTGATATGTCACAGAGCCGCCCTTTCCCCGCCGGCCCGGAAGGTCCGGGCCGTCTTCTCCAGGTGGTCCGCCATGGCTCCGTAGACGGCTCCGGCGGTGTAGGAGCGCTCGTAGAGCGCCCGGGCATTCCGCTTCATTTCCTCCCGCTTCCCGTCATTCTCCAGCAGATCCGCCAGGGCTGCCGCCAGGCCTCCCGCATCTTCGGGATCATAAGTCACGCCGCAGCGGTTCGCCTCCAGAACCCGCCGGATGCCCTCGCTCTCGCTGGCCACCACAGCCAGGCCGCCACAGAAGTATTCCACCACCTTGTTGGAGACGGTGTGCGTCGCTCCCCGGATGAAGCTGGCGAGGCCGAATTCTGCGGACTCCATCAGCCGGGCGATGGCTTCCGGGCTCACCCGCCCCGGCAGGACGACGTTGGGCAGTCCTTCCGCCCGCCCCCTGAGGGCCGGCAGCTTCTTGCCATCACCACAGAGAACGAACTGAAGGTCCCGGTGCGGGCCTGCGGCCAGCTTCCGGGCCGCTTCCACAACCGTTTCGAGGTCATAGGACTCCTCGAAGGACCCGAAGAAACAGGCCATGGGACAGCCGAAGCGGACACCCGCCCGTCGGAGGAACGCTTCCTCCCGTTCCCTCTCTTCGGCACTCAACGTCCGCTCCCGGTAGGCATGGGAAAACGTCCCGTCGAAGTCCCCCGGGGCCCGCTGCCCATAATCCCGCCCCCACTGGACGAAGTCGTCGCGGATCCCGAGAATGCCCGTGGCCTGCCGGAAGACGCGCCGGTTCCGCCGGAACTCGAACCACAGGGCAAGGCGTCCGAGGGGCCTGAGGAGCGGCGGGACGACGTCGAGGAAAATATCAGGCCAGAGGTCCCGGACGTCGATGAGGACGGGAACGCCCCGGCCGAGGGCATAATCGACGGAGGCGGCACACATGCTGGGCGAGGGCATGCCGCAGAGGAGGATGTCCGGGGGCTCTTCCTCCCGGGCAAGAGCGGCGAAGCGTCGGGCCAGGATCTCATAGTGCCGTATTCGCTGGAAGCCGATGTGCCTCCGGTACGGCGGCACGTGGATCAGGCGGATCGTGCAGTTGTCCCGCCAGCGGATCGTCGTGTCGGCCTCGCAGCGCTGAATCTTGTGGAGATAGAAGCTGGGCTGCCAGCGGATCACCTCGTGTCCCCGGTCCGCCAGGATGTCCGAGAGGATTCCGTAGCGCC
>CAZXMK010000466.1:0-2071 GCA_964641935.1 uncultured Syntrophaceae bacterium | reverse complement strand
GCAGCTCGCGCCCCATCATGGTGATCTCCGCCTGGTCGATGCCGTAGGGGCAGAAAACGGAGCAGCGGCGGCACTCCGTGCACTGGTAGAAGTAGTAGAACCATTCCTTGAGGACGTCGACCGTGAGGTCCCGGGCGCCGACCAGCCTGCCGAACCGCTTCCCCGACCCGGTGAAGTAGCGGCGGTAGACCGACCGCAGGAGCTCGGCCCGAAGGACGGGCATGTTCTTCGGATCGCCGGTGCCGATGTAGAAATGGCACTTGTCGGCGCAGGCGCCGCAGCGGACGCAGAGGTCCATGAAAAGCCGGAAGGAACGGTACGTTTCGAGGCGCTCCTTCATGCCGTCCAGAATGATTTCCCGCCAGTCCGGGGGCAGTTTCCAGTCCTCGTCGGACGGCTGCCAGGCCCTCGGATTCGCAAGTCCCAGGGCGGTCAGGTTCTTCGCCGCGCCGGCATAGCTCCAGGTGCCCGGCCGGAATTCGACACGGGTGTCCCGCCAGGCGGTCTTGGGCGGCCGGTATTGGATTTTGATCAGCTCGTCCGGTTTGGGGATCTTCAGGGACGACACAGGCTACTCCTTCTCCAGGGGAAGGCCCGCCGCCTTCATCTTGTCCCGGAATTCATCCTCGTATACCTCGTAGGTGTGGACCTTCACGGGGGCATTCCAGGGATTGACGTGCCTTCGCTTCCGGCTGTCGTTGGCCTGGCCGCGGGTGGGGCTGAGAAACACGCCTCCCGCGTGCATGAGCTTGCTGAAAGGGAACCAGGCCATGAGGGTGAAGACGAAGCAGAGGTGCATGGAAAACAGGATACCCGTCTCCCCGGCGGCCGCCGGCGAAAGGTTCACCCACCCCAGGGCGAGGGTCTTCACCGCGTTGAGGTCGGCGGGGAAGAAGTGACGCATCGCCAGGCCCGTCAACGCCACGCCCGCGATCAGGAGCAGGGCGAAATAATCCGTGAACAGGGAGATGTATCGCAGCCGCGCGACCGCCGCCCGGCGCAGGAAAAGGAATGCCAGCGCCAGGAGAAGACCGGCATCGCTCAGGTACAGGGTCGGGGCGCCCGTCTCGAAGAAGCCGTCCAATGCCGAAAGGGCGTCGAGCCAAGGCACGATCGGTTCGACGAAAAAGCGCAGGTGCCGCAGGACGACGACCAGCAGGGACCCGTGAAACAGGAGCGCGAAAAACCAGAGCCATTTGGCGCTGCCGTAGACGGGCCGTCCGCCGGCGATCTCCACGTCTGTGTTTCGGAACAGGGACCGGAACAGGAGGACCTCCAGGGCCATCCTGCCGGCGGCGCTCCAGGCTCCCGACGGGTTTTCCAGAGGCTCGCGCCGGATCCAGGGAAGGGATTCCGCCTGGCCGCAGGTTGTGGGTATGCGAAAGGGAACGGGGGCGCTTCCCCATTTCAGGATGCGGTACACGAAGCCGCACAGAAAGACAGCGAAAGCGACGTAAGGAACAACGGCGGTCAGGACGCCCGACAGGCCCCGGCTCGCGCCGATCCCTAAGGCCAGCAGCGTCAACAGGGAAATGGCGATGATCGATCCGAGAAGGTTCACGTTGAATTCCGTCTCACGCGCTCATGATTCCCACGACGGTTTCCCGTCGAACTGGATGATCGGTTTCTTCATGTCCGACATGGCATTGACGATCAGCTCCACCAGCCCGCCGTAATAAAGGCCGCTGCGCTCCTCTCCCCGGTAGTAGCCGATCATGTCCCGGATGGCTCCCTTGCAGTTGGAGCAGGGGGCGCAGACGTATTTCGGCGCATCCTGCGGTTCATCCTTGAAGGCGTCGAGGATCTGGAGGAACTTCCGGCGGGAGCTGACCAGGTTCCGCCAGTCGGCGAAGTTGTAACCCGACATGATGGCGAAGCCCGAGCCGCCGCCGCAGCAGTAATTCTCCACGCCGTGGGGCGTCATCTCCCGGAACCGCGGGGCGACGGTCCGGAGAATGCGCCGCTGGGGCTCGACGATCCCCATGGACCGCACCATGTTGCAGGGATCGTGCAGGGTCACGGGAAACGGATTCCTCCGGGGGTCCAGGGACAGCCGGCCGCTGGAGACGAT
>CAZXMK010000465.1:0-2074 GCA_964641935.1 uncultured Syntrophaceae bacterium | reverse complement strand
TAGAAGGCGCCTTCGGATTTCAGGATCACGGGTCCCAGGGCGCCCGACGCGGCGTACCCCGCGGCGGCGGTGCGATAGTACTCGGGCCGCACGGTCAAGGCGGTAATGCCGACACCCGGTACGAAGGTCTTGTCGGTCACCGTGTAGCCCGGGGTATCGTTCCAGAACCATCCCCCCATCACCGCTAGGTCGAAGGATTCGCCCAGGAAGGAATACCGGGCGAAGTACTCACCGTTGTCCAGGGAGAGTCCAGGCGAAACGACGGATTCGAAGGTCGGCGTCACGGGGAAGGGCAGGGCAGGGGCCCAGAGGGATCCGGCGGCCGGAGCGGTCCCCGGAGTGAAAGCGGGCAGCCATACGAGTTCCAGGGCATGGGACCCGAGGTAGAGGTCCAGGCGCGCCCCCGTCACGGCGCCCCGGATCTCCTCGAAATCGGGGACCAGGAACCGGGACAGATCCTTGGGGGACACGATGTCGGTTATGAACACTCCGTCCCCCTTGCCCCAGATGATCTGCTGTTTGCCCAGACGGAGGTCGAAGGACTCCCCCCGGAAATCCATGTAGGCTTCCCGAAGGACCGGCTCTTCCGTCCGGCCCTCCCGTTCGTACAGCACGGGGTTCGCGAAGAACCCGGCGTCTCCGCTCCGGTAGGACAGGCGGAGGTCCAGGGTCGTTTCCGAGAGGAAGAGGGAGGCGTCCTCCAGGAGGGCGCCGGCCTTGGTCCGCGCGTATCCGTTTACCGCGGCGCCCTCCTGTCCCGCAAGGTTCGCCGCCGCGAGGAAGACGGCTGCAAGGGCCCATAGTACACGGCTTTTCATCATAGCCCCCGGGTCATGGCCCGCTCGGTGAACTCGTCCTCCGGGATCCCGGAGTTCACCTTGACCTCCGAGAATTCGATCCGGGTGCTCGTGTTCTTCTGGACGTTCCGCATTTCCGTCTTCAGGATCACCCAGACGTCGGAAATGGATTCCAGCTTGGAGATCGTCAGCGTCTTGAGAAGGGCGCCGCGGTGGTCGTAATACTCCCGTTTCACTCCGACCATGGTCTTCTTGGACACCCAGGTCACGGTGCGGGAGTACAGGTCCTTAGGGTCCCGGGGGACGCTTTCCACGATCCAGCAGTCCTCGCCCGCGATCGATTCGCTTCCGGTCACCCGGTGCTCGTCCTCGGAGGGATGCCGGTCGCCCAGATCGTCGTAGGTGAAGTCGGAGCCCATGAAGGAATCCCCCCGTCCCTCGGAGGAGATCCGCTTGACCCGTTTGAGGGCGGGCAGGTAGATCCACTGGTCGTCGCTCCGGCCGGCCTCGTCGTAGCTCCAGTTCATGAAGGACGTCCCCCGGACGTCCGCGGGGCTCAGGAAGACCATGAGCTTCTTTTCCCCGGAGGCGAAGGTGCCCGTGACCTGCCGGAGGGAGCGGACCCGCTCCTTTCCCTTGGAATCCACGAGGGTCATCGTGAGGTTTCCCTGGACATCCTTTCCTTGGGGACGGTCGTAGACGGCCTGCATGATCTCCGTTCCCGAGGGTTCGGCGGCGTACAGGGCAACGGCGGCGAAGAGGGCCGCGGTCAGGACCAGGACACGGTTTGCGTGGGCGTTCATTTGTTCTTCTCCTTGATCGAGGTATGGAAGTTCCTCAGCACGAGGAACATGATCGTCACGGTTCCCGCGAAGGCCGTGACCATGTTGAGCGAAACCAGGGCGCCGACCTGCCGATTCGGCGGGAAGACCGAGAACAGGAGCACCAGGAACCCCGCGATGACGATCGCCGCATTGAGGAACACGGCTCTTCCGGTGAGGCCCATCGCGAAGCGGCCGGCCTCCGGGGCGGCATGGCCCTCCTTCATCCGCTCACGGTAGCGCTCGATGAAGTGGATGGCGTAATCCACCCCGATGCCGACGGCGATGCTGGAGATGAGGGCCGTCGAGGTCGTGAGGGGCAGGTTCAACAGGCCCATGCTCCCGAAATTGACGGCTATGGAAATCACCACCGGTATCGTGCCGACAAGGCCGAGCAGCAGGCTGCGGAACATGAGGCTCACGAGCAGGAAGACGATGAGGACCGAGAGTCCCAGG
>CAZXMK010000464.1:437-2076 GCA_964641935.1 uncultured Syntrophaceae bacterium | reverse complement strand
TCGCCAGCCCCCTCACGGCGGCCGCGAGTGCCGTCACGGGAAGACTCACCGATCCGAGGGACGTAATGTCGGAAGATTTCTTCAAGAATCTGGAGGGTAAATAACCATGACGAACTCTTTTTCCGGAAAAGCGTGGAAATACGGCGACCATATCGACACGGACGTGATCATTCCCGCCCGCTACCTCGTCTCCAGCGACGAGGCCGTGCTGGGGAAATACTGCATGGAGGACATCGACAAGGACTTTGTCCGCAACATGTCCAGGGGCGACATGATCGTCGCCGGCGAAAATTTCGGGTGCGGCTCCTCCAGGGAACATGCCCCCATCGCCATCAAGGGCGCCGGGTGCAGCTGCGTCATCGCGGCCTCCTTCGCCCGGATCTTTTACCGGAACGCCATCAACGTGGGGCTTCCCATCTTCGAGTGCCCCGAGGCTGCCGCGTCCATCGAGACAGGAGATGAAGTGACCGTGGACCCTGTCTCCGGGACCATCGAGAACCGGACAAAGGGAATGACCTTCCGGGTGGCGCCCTTCGCCCCCTTCCTCCAGGAACTCATCAGCGAGGGCGGACTCATCCCCTATGCCCGCAGGCGGATCGAAGAGCGGAGGAAGGGAGCATGACCGGAAAAAACTACATGGTGGCCCGGATTCCCGGCGACGGCATCGGGCCCGAGGTCATCGGCGAAGCATCACGGATCCTCGAGGCGGCGGGCAGGAAGTACGGATTCTCCCTGACCTGGGCCGACTACCCCTTCGGCGCCGACCACTACCTGAAAACTGGGGAAATCCTGCCGGCCTCCGCCCTGGAGGAGATGGGGTCCATGGACGCCCTGCTCCTGGGTGCGGTGGGAGACCCCCGGGTCAAGCCGGGAATCCTCGAAAGGGGAATCCTCCTCACCATCCGGTTCCACTTTGACCAGTACGTAAACCTCAGGCCGGCGAAGAGCTATCCCCGGGTACCCCTGCCCGTGGCGCCGAAGGGAGGAAGGGGGCTTGACACCCTCGTCGTCCGGGAAAACACGGAGGATTTCTACATCGGCATCGGAAGCAGGACGGAAAAGGGAACGGCGGACTTCAGCCTCGACACGAAACGGGGGCTCTATTCCCTCGAAGGGAACCTCAGGGGTACCTTCTCCGGCGGCGTGGAAGGGGCCTTCCAGCTCGGTGTGGCCTCCGAGCCGGCCGTCCGCAGGGTGGTAGCCTACGGCTGCAGGGCCGCGAAGACCCGGGGCGAGGATAAAATCACCCTGGCATCGAAGTCAAACGCCCTTCCCCAGATCTACGGATTCTGGGAGGACATCGCCAAAGACGAGGCAGCCCGCCACGGCATGGGCCTCGGCATAGTGAACGCGGATGCAATGTGCTACCACCTGGTGCGCACCCCTGACCTCTACGGGGTGGTGGTGGCCCCCAACATGTTCGGCGACATCGTGAGCGACCTCCTCGCCGGGCTTGCAGGAGGCCTGGGAGTGGCGGCGGGTGCCGATATCGGCGACGGCCTTTCCATGTTCGAGCCCATCCACGGGTCGGCGCCGGACATCGCCGGGACGGGAAAGGCCAACCCCATAGCCGCCATACTCACGGGGGCTCTCCTGCTGGAGCATATCGGAGAGCGGACCGCCGCGAAGGCCGTGGAGG
>CAZXMK010000464.1:0-427 GCA_964641935.1 uncultured Syntrophaceae bacterium | reverse complement strand
GCCTTCCTCGCGGAATCGGCTCCCGAAGATCTTCCCGTCGAATTCGGCGGACAGGGGACGACCCGCGGCGTGGGAGAGGCCATTCTGAAGCGGATCCAGTGACGAAAAAAGCCCGGTACGGAATTCCCGCACCGGGCTTTTTTCTTTGTATCCGTCAGCCCCTGATCCCGCCGACGATGTTCCTGCAGACTTCCGCGAAGACAAGGCTGTCCGTGCTGTAGGCGATGTAGGAAAACCCCTGTTCGATCCGGGCCTTTGCCTCCTCCACCGATCCCACGAAGATCCCCGCGGGCTTCCCCGCCCTCTTCGCCGCCGCCAGGGCCGAGGCCACGGCGTCAACCATCACGGGATGATAAATCTGCCCCGGACTGCCGAATGACTGGGAGAGGTCGTAGGGGCCGACGAAAATAACGTCCACCCCGTCCAC
>CAZXMK010000463.1:0-2081 GCA_964641935.1 uncultured Syntrophaceae bacterium | reverse complement strand
CGCGCCGCGGATCGCCCCGCCAGCCGAAGAGATGACTTGCGCATGTGCAGTCCGAGGATCCGAAGCGCGGGATGGAGAACTCGGCGATTTTCGCCAGGGCCCGGGCGAGTTCGTGCTCCAGGTCGTCGGCCGTCCGGATCGGAAGGGCGGTGCAGGCGTCCGCCGCGGCCCGGAGATGGTCGATGTGCCAGTGCAGGGTCTTCCGGAGCCGCAGGTGCCGCGCGATCCGGCGCGACAGGTCTTTCCGGGCGGACCCGACGTAGCACCAGGTCCCCGCCGGGAAATCGATGCGTCCCAGGGAGCCGACCTCGACGGCCCGCGCCGCGTCAAGTCGGCACAGGAGCAGGTACGCACCCCGGTCCCTGGATTCCCGGCGGAGCACGTCCCAGGGAATGGGGAGGATGCGGACGTCGTCCTCAAGGCGCAGGTCCTCCGCCCAGGAGACGGCGACGGGGAGATAGAAGAGCCTCTCTTTCAGTTCCTGGAAGGTCCCGGCAAAGGCCGGGTCCGTGTGGTAGTCCGGGAGGAATCTCTGCGCCCGGGGCCACTGGACGAGCCAGACGACGCCGCATCGCCGCCCCGGCCGGACCTGTCCGGCCAGGTTCAGGAGGTGGCGGCGCCCCCGCTCGGTCACGGCGTCGGGGAACATCGCCAGGTCGTTTCCGAAGAGCGTGCAGGATTTTACCTCCAGGAGGATCTCCTCATCCCCCCGCCGGAGGATGAAGTCCAGGCGGCTGTCCCCGACGGTCGCCTCCCGGCGCGCCACCGAGGAGCCCGCGAGTTCCGGGATCCGGCCGGTCCCGATCAGGAATTCCACGACGGGGTTCGCCAGGGTGGTATGAAGCAGGATCACGGCCCCGTCCCGGATCACGGCCACGGCCGTCCAGGACAGGGCGCGCCCGGGATCGGACGCGGGTGCCAGGAGGACGGTGCGGCCCGGCAGGAGGAGTTCCCAGAGTCGGCCCGGGTTGGGCAGGTGGGCCGTCACCGTCCTTCCGTCCAGGTCGCATTCGACGGCAAAGCGGTGGAGCCGGCGGCGGAACGTCGACGGGAACAGGTCGGGGTACAGGGGATCGCGGAAGAGGTTCAAGGGGCGCCTCGCGGTTTTCTTGCAATTTAGCCTGCCCGCCGGTACATTGCCAGGGCCAAATACGTCCGGTCCCGGCGTCAAGGCAGCGGATGAATCAATTCCACCTTCTGCCCGGGACCTGCGATTCCTTCGGAGGCGATCCCCGACGTGAACGGTGACGTTCCCCAATTGATTCTCAAAGCCGGCCGGGACCGGTCCCTGCGCCACGGGCACCCCTGGGTCTTCTCCGGGGCCGTGGTGTCAGTGCGTCCGCCCGCCAAGGCCGGAGACGTCGTCATGGCCGTCTCCGGGGACGGCCGGCCCCTCGGCCTTGGTTTCTACCAGCCGCAGACGGACATCATTTTTCGCCTGCTCACGGGGCGCACCGACGAGCCCGTGGACGGCGCCTTCTGGTGCGGGCGGATCCGGCAGGCCATGGACCTGAGGCGCCTGGTCGTGCCTCCGGAGACGACGGCGTACCGGCTGGTCCACGCGGAGGGGGACGGCCTGCCCGGGCTGATCGTGGACCGGTATGACCGGGTCCTGGTGGCCTCTTTTGCAACGGCCGGCATGGACCGGAGGCGGGAGGAGATCGTCTCGGCGCTCGTGCAGGGGATAAAACCGGACTGCATACTGGAACGATCCGAGGGCAGGGCCCGCCGCCTGGAGGGGCTTGAGGACCGGCAGGGGATTCTCTTCGGGGACGTCCCGCCGGGACCGGTGGAGGTGCTCGAACGGGGGCTCCGCTATCGGGTGGATGTCCTGAAGGGACAGAAGACGGGCTTTTTCCTGGACCAGCGGGAGAACCGGGCCCTTCTTGGAAGCCTCTCCGCCGGGGCGTCGGTCTTCAACGGATTCTCCTTTACCGGGGGGTTTTCCGTCGCCTGCGGCCGGGGCGGGGCAAAGCGGGTCGTTTCCGTGGACGTCTCGGAGGACGCCTGCGCCCTCGCCCGGGAAAACCTCGCCGCCTACGGCCTTTCCCCGGCGGAGCATCCCGTCGTGCGGGCCGACG
>CAZXMK010000462.1:0-2088 GCA_964641935.1 uncultured Syntrophaceae bacterium | reverse complement strand
CATACGGAGAGCCGGAAATGTCGAATGTGTTCCTGTTTTCCATCGAGGAACCGGCGGGTCTGTCGAAGGGGGCCGTGCGCGACCTGGAGACCCTGTCTTCCCTGGTCGACGAGGAAACGCTGCGCGGGGATCTGAAGCGGATCTTCCCCGATGGAACCTGCTACGTCTGGGCGTTACGGGAAAAGGAAGGCGACAGCCTTGCAACCTGGAGAGCCATGGCGGCGGGGGATCTCCTCCTTGGCTGCCGGGACCATTCCGTTGTTTCCGCATCGTTCATCCTGGCAAAGGCCTGCAATCCGGAGCTGTCCGCGAAACTGTGGGGCGGGGATTCGAACGATCCCTTCGGATTGGTATGCTTCACCGACAGGCCCCGTGTCGGCGAGGTCCCGATCGTCCCGCAGATGTTTCGGTACCTCGATCCCGGGATCCGCGGATTCGTGATGCTGTCTCCTGAAAAGGTCTCGAACATTCACAGCGACTACGGATCGTTCGAGATCTTCGTCCAACTCTGCCTTCGGTACGACTTTCCCTCCAACTTTCGTCACACGCAGGATTAGAAGAACCAAACCGATTTATTCTCCCCGCCGTTTTTCCCGCAGCCAGGCGATCCAGGGCAGCGCTCCGAACACGGTCGCCAGGAGGCACGGGACCCCCAGCATCAGAAAGAAGAAGAGGGACCAGCCGGTCGTGTAGAGAGGATCGAACCCCGGCCTGTCTCCGGAGACAAGAACCCCCTGTTTCAGGACGATCAGGAAGCCGGTCAGGCCGATGGCGAAGAGAACGGCCGACAGCCCCAGCTTCAGAACGTTTAACGTCTTCATGATGTGCCCTCCCTTTGTCCCCTGCCTGCCGACATCTTCCTGCTTGATGGTGATGGAGCCTTTCATCGCTGTACAGCCAACGTCTTCTCCGGGACTTTTGTCGTTGCATCGCCCTGCTTTTGCGCTATAACGATACAACCTCTGCCAGTCCGTAGGTATCATGTATGAGAAGGACCGTCGATCCCGTTCCCGCCATTTGCCTCCTCTCCTGCCTCTTGATCGTTTGCCTCATCCCGGCCTCCATTCAGGCGGACACGTTCCGGGACATTCCCTCGATGGACGTCTATTTCTCTCCGCGCGGCGGGTGCACACAGGCCATCGTCGCGGAGATCGATGGCGCCCGCTCGGAGATCCTGATCCAGGCCTATTCCTTCACCTCCGTCCCCATCGCCAGGGCGCTCGTGAGCGCCCACCGGCGGGGCATGAGGGTCGTGGCGATTATGGACAGGAGCCAGCAGGGCAGGGAATACACCTCCGCCACCTTCCTGGTCCATGCGGGGATCCCGGTCTACATCGACAGTGTCCACGCCATCGCCCACAACAAGATCATGATCATCGACCGGAAGCGGGTGATCACCGGCTCCTTCAATTTCACGAAGGCGGCGGAGGAGAGGAACGCCGAGAACCTGCAGATCATCCGGTCGGAAGAGGTGGCGGACCTGTACCGGAGGAATTTCGTCCACCACCTGTCGCATTCGGAAGTCTATAGGCGATGACCAGGGAAAAGCAGGTCAGGCCCCGATGAGAAGGCGGAACCCCCACATGGCCGCCATTCCCGCCGCAATCGTTCCCCACACGTTTTTCGTGCGCCAGGCCACCGCGACGGCCACGGCCGCCCCGAGCAGCTTCGGGTTCAGGGGGGACCAGTTGATCGCGCCGTTGTGGATCACGATCTCGGGCAGCGTGATGGCCGACAGGACGGCAACCGGCACGAAGGTCAGCATGTGCTGAAACCACCCCGGCATGCGCACGCGTCCATGCGCGGCGATGAATGAAAGCCGCGTCAGGAACGTGACGATTCCGCAGGCGGCGATGGCCGCCCAGATGTTCATCGTTCCGTCCATTGCTTTCCCATCCTCGCAAAAACAGCCATTCCCGCCGCAATGCCCGCCAGCGAGGCGACAATGTAGGCCAGTTTGAACGGAAGCGCGAAGGCGGCGACGCCGCCGGCGGCGGCCACGAGGGCGGCCGTCGCGTGGGCCCGGTGCTTCACCATGGGAACCACGATCGCGATGAACGTCAGCGGCAGGGCGAAATCGAGGGACCA
>CAZXMK010000461.1:0-2094 GCA_964641935.1 uncultured Syntrophaceae bacterium | reverse complement strand
CGGCGCAGTCCTCGCTGGCCGGGCAATCGCCCTCTTTGTAGCCCAGGAACGCGAATGCCGTCTGCAGGTGGAGAGGACGCGGGTAATAGATCATGGTGGGAATCCCCTGTTCCTGGAGGCCTTTCTGCAGGTGAGCGCGGTGGGCCTCGTCCTTGGCCAGGAGCGAATACTGCGCCCAGGCAGAGCGGTATTCCTCCGGGATGAACGGCGTCTCCAGGCCCGGGATTTCCAGGATAGCACCGGTGTAGCGTCGAGCCACCTCCTGGCGCTTATCCATCTCCTCCGGAAACACTTCGAACTTCGCCAGAACGATGGCGGCCTGGAGAGTGTCGAGCCGCCCGTTGATACCGATCCGCACGTTGTCGTACTTGTGGCTCCCCTTTCCGTGGACACGGATGGATTCGAGCTGCGACGCCAGGCCCGGATCGTCGGTGAAGATCATCCCGCCGTCGCCGTAGCAGCCCAGGGGCTTGGCGGGGAAGAAGGATGTGCAGGCGATGTCGCCCATGGAACAGGACATCCGGCCTTTGTAGACGGCCCCGAAGGACTGGGCGGCGTCCTCGATCACCGCCAGGCCGTATTTCCGGGCAATGTCCCCGATGGCGTCATAGTCGGCTGTCAGGCCCAGCATGTCCACGGGGATCACGGCCCGGGGCTTCAGCCTTTCGACGCCCTCGATCCGCGGCAGGGGAGCGAGGCTCCGATCCCCCGTCTTCACGGCTGCGACGGCCTTCTCCAGCTTGTCCGGGTCAATGTTGTAGGTCCTCCGGTCAATGTCCACGTAGACCGGCGTTGCTCCCAGGAGGCTGATCACCTCCGCCGTCGAGATGAACGTGAAGGGAGTGGTGAAAACAGCGTCGCCGGGGCCGACTCCCAGGGCCATCAGGGCCATCAGGAGGGCGTCCGTCCCGGAAGCGCACCCCACGGCGTATTTCCTCCCGGAGTAGGCTGCCAGTTTCCCTTCAAGCTCCTTCACCTCCGGCCCCAGGATGTACTGCCCGTGGGCCAGAACCTTCTTCATGTTTTCGTCCAGGCGGTCTCGGATCCCCGCCTGCTGAGTCTTCAAATCGATAAAGTCCATGGCCTTCCTTCCATTGTTCAGATCGTTCTTGTTGGAATCGGAAGAGGCTTATCTGTCGGACCCCTTCCAAACATCAAGCGCGGAATCATAATACCCGAGAGTCGGGATTCCATCCTTTATCGTTCAGCCGCGGTCGAGGAGCGTGGCGACGATTCGCTCGGCCGTGCGGCCGTCCCAGATGGAGGGGCAGACGCCGCGGCGGGAGCGGCCGTCCAGGGCACGGACGGTTTCCTCTTCGATCCGGTCCGGATCGTTGTGAACCAGCACATTCGTACCCTCCGTCAGCGTGATGGGGCGCTCCGTCGTGTCCCGGAGGGTGATGCACGGGACGTTGATGACCGTCGTCTCCTGCTGGATTCCCCCTGAGTCGGTAAGAACCACGGCGGCATGGGCCATCAGGTTCAGAAACTCCAGGTAACCCAGGGGCGGAAAGACGTGGATCGTCGAAGGATTGCCGGTCACCTTTTCCCCTTGGACCTGAAAAAAGGGATCGCGGCTGTCTCTCTCATGAAAGGTGAAGACCGATTCCAGACCATGGACGGTGATCTGCCTGCGAGTCCTCGGGTGCATCGGGAACAGAACGGGGACGCGGGAAGCGACGCGCCGGAGGCCGTCCATGATACGGGTGAAGGACTCGCGATCGTCGACGTTGGCCGGGCGGTGGAGGGTGACGAGGGCATAGGGGGTGACTCCGTCATGGTCACCGTCTCCGTGAGAACCCGGCTCCCACTCCCGCCTTCTCAATCCCAGGTCGAAGAGAATCGGGGTCCTTTTCGCCTGCTCCAGATGACAAAGGAGGCTGTCCACCATGATGTCGCCCACCAGGTGGATCTTTTCCCTTGCAACGCCTTCGCGAAGGAGGTTCTCGTCGCCGTCGGGCGAGGGAGTGAAGAGGTAGTCCGAGACGGCATCGGTCACCAGGCGGTTGATCTCTTCCGGCATCGTGCGGTCGAAGCTTCGAAGGCCCGCCTCGACGTGGGCGACGGGGATGTGGAGCTTCACGGCGGCGAGTG
>CAZXMK010000460.1:0-2097 GCA_964641935.1 uncultured Syntrophaceae bacterium | reverse complement strand
CACTCGCCGCCGTGAAGCTCCACATCCCCGTCGCCCACGTCGAGGCGGGCCTTCGCAGCTTCGACCGCACGATGCCGGAAGAGATTAACCGCCTGGTGACCGACGCCGTCTCGGACTACCTCTTCACGCCCTCGCCCGACGGCGACGAGAACCTCCTTCGGGAAGGCGTTGCGAAGGAAAAGATCCACCTGGTGGGCGACATCATGGTGGACAGCCTCCTGTATCACCTGGAGCAGGCGAAAGGGACCCCGATTCTTGTCGACCTGGGATTGAGAAGGCAAGACGGAGCCCCGGGTTTCCAGGGAAGCGGCGACGCCCATAACGGAGTCATCCCCTATGCCCTCGTCACCCTCCACCGCCCGGCCAACGTCGACGATCGCGAGTCCTTCACCCGTATCATGGACGGCCTCCGGCGCGTCGCTTCCCGCGTCCCCGTCCTGTTCCCGATGCACCCGAGGACTCGCAAGCAGATCGCCGTCCATGGTCTGGAATCGATCTTTGCTTTTCACGAGAGAGACGATCATGGACTCTTTTTTCATGTTCCCCGGGAGACAGCGGAAGGCGGTCCTTCGACGATCCACGTCTTTCCGCCCCTGGGTTACCTGGAGTTCCTGAACCTGATGGCCCACGCCGCCGTGGTTCTTACCGACTCGGGGGGGATCCAGCAGGAGACGACGGTCATCAACGTCCCGTGCATCACCCTCCGGGACACGACGGAGCGCCCCATCACGCTGACGGAGGGTACGAATGTGCTGGTTCACAACGATCCGGACCGGATCGAAGAGGAAACCGTCCGTGCCCTGGACGGCCGCTCCCGCCGCGGCGTCTGCCCCTCCATCTGGGACGGCCGCACGGCCGAGCGAATCGTCGCCACGCTCCTCGACCGCGGCTGAACGATAAAGGATGGAATCCAGACTCTCGGGTATTATGATTCCGCGCTTGATGTTCGGAAGGGGTCCGACAGAAAAGCCTCTTCCGATTCCAACAAGAACTTTCTGAACAATGGAAGGAAGGCCATGGACTTTATCGATCTGAAGACCCAGCAGGCGGGGATCCGGGACCGCCTGGACGAAAACATGAGGAAGGTTCTGGCCCACGGGCAGTACATCCTGGGGCCGGAGGTGAAGGAACTCGAAGGAAAGCTGGCGGCCTACTCCGGGCGGAAATATGCCGTGGGGTGCGCTTCCGGGACGGACGCCCTCCTGATGGCCCTGATGGCCCTGTGGATCGGCCCCGGCGACGCCGTTTTCACCACCCCCTTCACGTTCATCTCGACGGCGGAGGTGATCAGCCTCCTGGGAGCGACGCCGGTCTATGTGGATATCGACCCCCGGACCTACAACATGGACCCGGGTAAACTGGAGAAGGCCGTCGTCGCCCTGACGACGGGGGATCGGGATCTCGCTCCCCTGCCGCGAATCGAGGGCGTTGAAAAGCTCAAGCCCCGGGCCGTGATCCCCGTGGACATGCTGGGCCTGACCGCCGACTATGACGCCATCGGGGACATTGCCCGGAAATACGGCCTGGCGGTGATCGAGGACGCCGCCCAGTCCTTCGGGGCCGTCTACAAAGGCCGGATGTCCTGTTCCATGGGCGACATCGCCTGCACATCCTTCTTCCCCGCCAAGCCCCTGGGCTGCTACGGCGACGGCGGGATGATCTTCACTGATGATCCGGGCCTTGCGTCGCTGCTCGAATCCATCCGTGTGCACGGCAAGGGGAGCCACAAGTACGACAACGTGCGGATCGGCATCAACGGGCGGCTCGACACCCTCCAGGCCGCCATTGTACTGGCGAAGTTCGAGGTGTTTCCGGACGAGATGGAGAAGCGCCAGGAGGTGGCCCGACGCTACACCGGGGCCGTCAGGAACATCCCGGGCCTGGAGACTCCGTTCATCCCGGAGGGATACCGCTCCGCCTGGGCGCAGTATTCGCTCCTGGCCAAGGACGAGGCCCACCGCGCCCACCTGCAGAAAGGCCTCCAGGAACAGGGGATTCCAACCATGATCTATTACCCGCGTCCTCTCCACCTGCAGACGGCCTTCGCGTTCCTGGGCTACAAAGAGGGCGATTGCCCGGCCAGCGAGGACTGCGCCG
>CAZXMK010000459.1:1021-2105 GCA_964641935.1 uncultured Syntrophaceae bacterium | reverse complement strand
AGTTGTTGCTGCAGAAGTTGGCGATGTATAGAGGGGCGAAGAGGACCAGGCGGTTTCCGTAGATGTCCCGCTTGATCTGCCGGGCCGTTCGTCCGATCTCGCCCAGGAGTTCCGGGTCCTCCGTCTGGAGGAGAACGGCTGTCTCTTCCGGTGTCAGGCCCTCCAGTTTCTTGGATTTGTCGATCAGTTCCTCAACCCGCCGACGGGACGGGTTCTTCGATTCGGTGAGCAGTCGCTCGATCTTTCCGTCGTCGATGAAATCTGCGGTCATCTGGTCTTTCCCTTCTATGCTTTGGTCAGGGCCGATTTCACCTGCACGCCCTCCAGGGCGCCCAGCTTTCCCGTGAGGGAGCCGATCTCGTCGGTGGTGGCGTGGACGATGAGCGAGATGATGTGGAGCCCCTTGGGCGGGTAGGGCAATCCCATCCTGCCGATGACGGCCTCGCCATGCTCGCTCAGGATGGCGTTGACCCGGTTGGCCTGGTCGGCCCGGTTCGTGACGATGATGGTGACGGTTCCGATGCGGCGGTTCATGCCATCTCCTTCCCGTGTAAAAAAAAGAGGCCCGCCCCGAAGGGAGCGGACCTCTGATGATGTCCCGTTGCGCTCCCCCTCGAGGTCAGACGGCGTCCTTCCCCTCAGGCCCGGCCGGATTCAACAGCCGCGCGCTATTCATCACAGATCGGCGGGGATGTCAACGGGAATGTGGGTGCGGAGATTCCGCTGTCTCCGGAGTCTTCCTGGATTAGGGAGCGAAGGGTTGGATTTTGAGGGGGATTGGGTGCCCGGTTCAGGGGCGAGGTCGGGGTCTGCAGATGTGTCGCACACCGGTCCGTCCGCCGGAGAACGGCGTCGAAGAGGGATTCGTCGCTGGGGCCCGGCTTCAGAGGGCCGCAGCGGCCCGCTCGTAGGCCAGGAGCGCCGAGGGGAAAGGTTCGAGGACCCGGCGGATGACCCCCTGGGTGTAGGAGATGGCCAAGCCGTAGTTCGTAACGGGAACGCCGGCCTCGCGGGCCTTGTGGAGGCGGCTCAGCATCTCCCGGCGGTTCAGCATGCAGGCGCCGCAGTGGATGACGAGCCGGTA
>CAZXMK010000459.1:0-1011 GCA_964641935.1 uncultured Syntrophaceae bacterium | reverse complement strand
TCCCGTCCCGCCGAGACGTCCACGGCCAGCTCGCCGCCCGTGTATTGCCGGAGCCAGCGGGGGATCTTGACCCGGCCGATGTCGTCCTGGAGCGGGTGGTGGGAGCAGGCCTCGGCGATGAGCACCGGGTCCCCGGGGCGGAGGTGCTCGATGGCGGCCACCCCGGCGGCGGCCGTGGCGAGGTCGCCTTTCTGGCGGGCCATGAGGATGGAGAAGGTCGTCAGCGGTACGGAGGGCGGCGTGTCGCCGGAGACCTTGAGGATTGCCTGGGAGTCCGTCACCACCAGGTCCGGGGGCCGCGCCAGGCGGGACAGCATGGCCGCCAGCTCCCGTTCCTTCACCATCAGGGCCGCCGCGTCGCTGTCCAGGGCGTCGCGGATGGTCTGAACCTGCGGCAGGATCAGGCGTCCCTTGGGGGCCTGGAGGTCGATGGGCACCACGAGTACCGCCAGGCCGCCCGGGGGCAGGAGATCCCCCACCAGGGGCGGTGGCTCCAGGAAGTGATCCGGCGCGGTCTCCAGGAGATGCCTCTTCACCGCCTCCAGGGCCGCCTCCCGTCCCGTCCCGTCCGTGCTGGAGACGGCCAGGACCCGTCCGGCCTTCTCCCGGAGAGCGGCGAGGAACGCCTCCGTCGGAGTCCGGAGGTCCGTCTTGTTCACGATCGGGATCACGGGGATCTTGCGGGCCTTTGCCTCCCCGAGCAGGTTTTCCTCGAATTCCGTCCAGTCTTCCGCCTCCGTGACGAGGAGGATCGCGTCGGCCCGGTCGAGGATCCGCCGGGTCTTCTCCAGGCGTTTCGCCGCCAGCTCCGTGGCGTCGTCCAGGCCCGCCGTGTCCAGGAACAGAACGGGCCCCAGGGGCAGGAGCTCCGCCGCCTTCTCCACCACGTCCGTCGTCGTCCCCGCCACGGGCGAGGTGATGGCAACCTCCTGGCCCAGGAGGTAGTTCAGCAGGCTTGATTTGCCCACGTTCGTGCGGCCGAAAAGGGCCACGTGGAGGCGGTTTCCCTTG
>CAZXMK010000458.1:0-2106 GCA_964641935.1 uncultured Syntrophaceae bacterium | reverse complement strand
TCCGGGAAGGTTTCCCGGAAAAGGTCCCGGATTCTTTTCCGCTGATCAGCGGTTAGTTTCAGATCCTCCAGTGCCCCCCGGCTCAGCCAGTGCATCGCATCGAACCCTGCTTTTGCCCCGGGGCCGGCTCCGCTGTCCGGCCCCCAGGATCTTCCGTGAGCCAGGGCCGGGCTGACGGCTCCAAGGGCCAGTGCAAAGGCAAGCGCGAAAAACAGGGATGCTCTTTTTCCGTTCATGGGATCGACCTCCTCCATCGTTCTCAGTGGAGCATTTGTGGGATCATCTTATCCGCGGCCCTGTAAAGGTGCGGTAAAGACGTTTGTGGAAAAGTTAAGAAGCCTGAATTCACCGGGAAGCCTTGACAGGAAGCCGGACGGTCATTAAACTGACCGACAGTCATCATATGGAATGATGGTCAGTTCTTGGACAAAGAGGAGGCTCACATGCCGAGGCTTTCTGAAGAGAAAAAGGCGGTTCTGGGGTCGATGACCCGGGAAGCCTTGTATGAAGCGGCGGTCGGGATCCTGCAGGAGGAAGGCTGGCAGGGTCTGACGATCGAGCGGCTGGCCGCCGCGGCGGGGGTTGCGAAAGGGACGGTGTACAACTACTTCAGGGATAAGAAAGAGATCGTTTACTTCGTCGCCGAGCGCAGCTTGGAGGATGTCAAGGAGAAGGTCCTGGCTACCGATATTTCGGTCGGTGACCCGGTGCTCCTTCTCGACGATCTCCTTGAAACCCTGCTTCGGCACGTGTTCGAGAAGAGGCGGACTCTTTCCGCGATGGTCCGGATGATCGTCGAGGACGCGGAGATGAGGACGATGCCCTGTGATTTCAAGAACCACCCGGCCCGCGAAATCCGGGAGAAGAGGGTCGATCTCTTCCGGCGGGGGGTTGCGGAAGGGGCCTTCCCCCAGATCGACCCGGTGCTGATGGACGCGGTGCTCCACTCGACCCTTCACGGGGTCATCCATGAATTCATCGCCCACGAGGAGCAGGTGAGGGATGTCGACGAGGTGATCACCGCCGTCAAAAACCTGATCCTGTACGGGTTCTGCAGAAAGGAGCCGAAAAACCCATGAAGATCACCGAGGTCTCCCTGCGGCGGCCCGTTACGGTGCTCATCCTGACGGCTTCCCTGCTGCTCTTCGGCCTCCTGGCCCTGAAGAGCATGGGAGTCCAGCGCATCCCCGACGTGGATTTCCCGGTCGTGACCGTCACGACAACCATGAGGGGCGCCAGCGCCACGGTCATGGACCACGACGTAGCGGACGTCATCGAGGAAAAACTGAGCAACATCTCCGGGATCGAGGATATGTCTTCCAGCAGCTACGAAGGACGCACGGTCACCGTTGTGCAGTTCTCGCTGGAGAAGGACGTGGATGCCGCGGCCGCGGACGTGCGGGACAAGGTGAGCCTGGCCGCCGCCGACCTGCCCAGCGAGGCCGACACGCCCATCGTCGAGAAGTTCACCGTGGGCGACCAGGCCATCGTCACGATGGCGGTCGTTGGACCGGCTTCCTACCGGGAGAAAGTCTACTTCGCCGACAAGATCGCCAAGCCGAAGCTGCAGTCCGTGGATGGAGTGGGCAACGTTGACACACCGGGTCTCAGGGAACGGGAGATCCGGGTCTGGCTCGATCCTTCCCGCCTGGAAGCCCGGGGCCTGACAGTGAAAGATGTTTCGGATGCCGTCAAGAACAAGCACGTGGAGCTTCCTGCTGGAAGCATCCAGAACAGCCAGCGGAAAGTCGAGCTCCGGCTGACCGGGGAGTACGATTCCGTCGAGAGCCTCGGGAGCCTTCCGGTCGCGGTGAAGGATGGAGCCGTGGTCAGGCTTTCCGATGTCGCCCGGGTGGAAGACGGTTTTGAGGAGAGAACAAGCTCGGCGACCTACAACGGAAAGGAGACCATCCTCCTGGCTGTCAGGAAGCAGCGCGGGGCGAACGAGGTGCAGGTTGCCGATAACGTCCTGAAGATGGCCGAGGAGCTGCGGAGGCAGGCCCCGAGGGGGATCTCCCTCGAAGTGGTTGGAAACAGCGCCGATTTCGTCCGGCGCTCCATGAAGGGCGTGGGCGATGTTCTGGCGTTCCGGCTTTATGCAGAAAT
>CAZXMK010000457.1:0-2108 GCA_964641935.1 uncultured Syntrophaceae bacterium | reverse complement strand
CCGGGCTTCAGGCAGTCATCCCTCCACAGGCATTCGTCCTCACCGCAGTCATCCTTTGTCCCGAAGCACGGGCTGTAGCCTTCGCGATTCTGGATTTCCCGGATAAGCTCCTTTTTCGTGATCCCGATCCGGAACGGGATGCCCCATTTCCGCGCAATTTCCCAGATCGACCGCATTTTCATATGGCAACCTCCTGCAAGGGCCCGGATCGATGGCCATGAACGACCACATCCGGCGTGTCCGGTGTGTCCGGGAAGAAAACGTCGACTGTTTCAGCGTCTGACAGGGGATGGAGCGATTCTGATTCGGAAGCCCGGCGATGTCAAGAAGGGAAACGCCTCCGTCCATGCAGACGGGGATGGCGGCTTCGGTGACGGTTCGGCTTGAGTTCTGGAGCCGCCGCTTCCCCAGGTTGGGCGGGACCCCGGCTGGACCTGGGCGAGTCAGGCCTTTACAGTGACCGGAGCGGGTGCTATGGTTCCGACCGTTCTTATCATCGCTCTTTTCTAGGAGGCTGAAGCTCATGTCCGAGAATCCGCTCCATGCCCTGATGAATCCGAAGTCCGTCGCCATCGCAGGCGCCGGCAACAACCTCATGAAGATGGGGACCATGCAGGCCCTGAGTGCCCTTCACGACGGCTTCCAGGGGCCGATCTACCCGATCCATCCCCGGGACAAGGTCGTCTTCGGTCTGCCCGCCTATGCATCCCCCCTCGATCTTCCGGAGGCCCCCGACCTGGGAATGATCGTCGCGCCCGTCGGCGAGGTTCCCCGTCTCATGGAGGGGTTCGGCGAGCGGGGCACGAAGCGGATCATCGTCTGCACAGCGGGCTTCCGCGAGGTGGGCGCTGAGGGGAAGGTCCTGGAACAGCAGGTCAACGACATCGCCGCGAAATACGGGATCCGGTTCCTGGGACCCAACTGCATGGGGATCCTGAACTCGGAGATTCACCTGAATCTGACGGTCATGCACCTCGACGACCGGCCGGGTCTCCTGGGCCTTGCCTCCCAGAGCGGGACCTATGTGACCCAGACCCTTTATTTCCTGCGCCGGCAGGGCATCCGCCTGAGCAAGGCCATCAGTTCCGGGAACGAGGCCAACATCGGCATCATCGACGCCCTGGAGTACCTCGGGGAAGACGAGCAGACCCGGGCCGTCATCCTGTACATCGAGGCCATCCGCGACGGGAGCCGCTTCGTCGAGACGGCCCGGAAGGTCACGCGGCACAAACCCGTCTTCGCCCAGTACGTCGGCGGCTCCGAGGCGGGCGCCAGGGCGGGGCTCAGCCACACCGGCGCCATGGCGGGACCGGATTTCCTCTACGAGGGGATCTTCAAGCAGGCGGGCATTGTCCGCGTCCAGACGATCGAGGACCTCTATGCCCACGGCTGGGCCGCCGCCTCCCAGCCGCCGCTCCGGGGGCGCCGGATCGGCGTCGTGACCCACTCGGGCGGTCCGGGAACGGCCATGTCGCACACCTGCGACCAGGGCGGCCTGGACGTCGTTCCCTTCTCGGAGGCCGTCCAGCGGCAGATCCGGCCCCTCATTCCGCCCCACGCCGCCAGCGGCAACCCCGTCGACATGACCTTCAACCTTGACACGGAGTACATGACCGTGCGGATCCCCGAGATCATCCTGGGCAGCGGCGAGGTCGACGGGCTCCTCATCCACGGTCCCATGATGACCGGCTGGATGAAGGAGGTCTTCCCGCACTTCAAGCCCCTGCTGAAGGAGATGACGCTCGACCAGTTTCTTGCCGGCATCAAACACGATCTCTCGCCGGCCATGGCCCTGCCGCAGAAGTTCGGCAAGCCCGTGATCGTCTGCTCGTTCCTCGACCGGGAGGACAACTTCGCCGCCGCGTACCAGGACAACGACATTCCCGTCTTCAACGCCCCGGAGAAGGCGGCACGGGCCATGATCAGCCTGTACCGCTGCTTCCAGGCGCAGAGCCGGAAAGCGGGGAACCCCCCGGCGGCCCCGGAGAAGTCCGCGGAGGCGGACCGGATCCTCAACGAGGCCGCTCAAGCGGGGCAGAAGGCCCTGGACGAGCACGCGGCGAAGCGCATTCTCGCCCTGTACGGCATCCCGGTCCCCCGGGAGATTC
>CAZXMK010000456.1:0-2117 GCA_964641935.1 uncultured Syntrophaceae bacterium | reverse complement strand
GGATGCCGATGCAAGGGTCTGAACCCGGGAGATGCCGCGAATGGATGGATCCATTCGATCCTTTTTTACGGACAGAAAGAAGCAATTCGAGTATATAGCCCGTCCGGTGACGTCATGGACATGAGACTGAGCGACCTGGGTTTTGATGAATGGTTTGAGCCGCATATCGGCGAATTGCATGCGGAAGGCAGGAACATTGCCCGCATATCGGCGGTAGACCGCGGCGGATACCTGATCCGAAATGAAGCGGGAGAAGTCCCGGCGGAGCTCGCGGGGAAGCTTTCCTGGCAGATTGACAACTCCGTCGACCTGCCTTGCGTCGGAGATTGGGTAACGGTTGAATACTACAACCATAATTCCGAAGCGATCATTCACGGGGTGTTTCCACGAAAGACGTTCCTGCGCCGCAAAACCGCGGGCGACAGGGTCGACTACCAGATGATCGCGGCCAACATCGATACGGCATTCCTTGTTCAGTCATGCCATTTTGACTTCAATCCCCGGCGCCTGGACCGGTACCTGGTCATGGCGGCGGAAGGGCATGTCGAGCCGATCGTCATTCTCACGAAAACGGATTTGATCACCGGGGATGAATTGGAAGAGAAGATCGCGCTCGTCCGCTCCGTCACCCAGGCACACGTGCTCGCCCTCAGCAACAAGAGCGGCGACGGACTTGAGCCGTTTCAGCAGACGCTCCGCCCCGGGAGAACCTATTGCCTGCTCGGGTCGTCCGGCGTCGGGAAAACGACCCTGATCAACCGCCTCCTGGGCCGGGAAGCGTTGAGCACGAGAGCCGTCAGCGGGACGGGAGAGGGCACCCACACGACCTCCCGCCGCCAGCTTGTCGTTCTTGCCGAAGGCGCGATGCTGATTGACACACCGGGCATGCGGGAACTCGGCCTTCTCGGGGCCGGCGAGGGGATCGGCATCGGGTTTGAAGACCTTGTCCGTCTTGCTGCGAATTGCCGCTACGCCGACTGCAGCCACGAAAACGAGCCCGGATGTGCCGTCCGGGCCGCCATCGAAAGCGGCGAACTGAGCAGCGATCGCTATGCCAGTTATCTCAAGCTGAAGAAAGAGACGGAGTACCACGATATGTCCTACCTGGATAAACGGAAGAAGGACCGGGCCTTCGGACGCTTCATCAAATCGGTCAAGAAGAATATGAAAGAGAAGTAACCGTCACCCGTCCATGGACGTAGGCGACTCCTTGCCGTTGCGGCTCAAGAGGAAGGGGGTAGCCTCTTTTCGAAAAAAGCCCGCCATCAACAGCTCCTCGACTCGAAAACCCCTGAGAATTTCCCCGCGGTGCCTCCAGGCGGGTGTTGTGCCTTGTTTTTCTGCAATCCCCGGCCCGGCATGTCAAATCCACAGAACGGCCTTCCCGCCTGCTGCGTTTTGTCTGTCACACCCGCCCGGAATTTTCGTATAAGAAGCAGGAGAGAAATCCCCCTCCCGGGGGCAGCAAACAACAGGAACGGGCGATGAAAGCGTTCTACAATCCCTTCAGAGAGGCCGCCGGCGGCGATCCCGCGGAAACGGAGCTGATCACCCGCTCCCTCCAGGGAGACCGGCGCTCCCTGGAGGCGCTCATCCTGTGGCACCAGTCGTGGATCTACAACATCGCCCTCCGGATGGTGTACGACCGCGCGGCGGCGGAGGACGTCACGCAGGAGGTCCTGATCAAGGTCATCACGAAGCTGGGCACCTTCGATCCGTCCAGGGCCGCGTTCCGAACCTGGCTGTACCGCCTGGTCGTCAACCACATCATCAACGCGAAGCGCAGCCGGAACGAGGCCGCCATGGAGGAGGCCCTGCGGGGGGATGCCTACGACCGCTTCATCGAGCGGCTGCCGGACCGGCGGCTCATCGCCCGTCCCGGCGCGGAGATCTACCGGGAGGAGGTCAAGATGGCCTGCGTCCAGTGCCTGCTCTTTTCCCTCAACCGGCGGGAGCGGATGATCTTCCTTCTCGGGGTCGTCTTCGGCGTGCCGGACACCGTGGGCAGCGAGATCTGCGACGTCTCCCGGGCCAACTTCCGCAAGATCCTCTCCCGGTCGCGCACCAGGATCCACACGTTCTTCCGGGACCGGTGCGGTCTCCTGGACGCGAAGAAC
>CAZXMK010000455.1:544-2120 GCA_964641935.1 uncultured Syntrophaceae bacterium | reverse complement strand
CACGATGGCATCCACTTCCGTGATGTGCACCCGGTTGTGCCCGAAGGTGGGGGGAAAGTGCCGGTTCACCTCGAAGATCACGCGGTGCGGCCTGCTGCTCTTGATGACCGGAAACGTATAGTCCGGCTCGATCCCCAGGCTGAAGAAGCCGAATTCGTCCATCGGCGAGACCGTCTGAAAGACCGTGTCATACTCATCCGCAAGCACAACGGGGCCGTCCGACAGCATGGTCGGCATGTACTCGACAAGCCCCGTCGGGATCAGCTTGCGGACGTTGATCGTGGCATAAGCGTCGCGATAGTGGCACAGGCCCGACACGGCCGGATCGGCCATGAGATTGCCCATGACCGCCAGCGTGTTGAAATAACAAAGGTCCTTGTGGTTCCCCTGCTTGACCAGCTGGGCCAGCCCGCTCAGAAGTCCCTGCGGCTGGCCGTTTCCGATGCCCGACATGATCTTTGCACCATTGGGGATGGTCGCCATGACCTCCGGGATGGTCTTCAGCTTTTCCTTGTACAGATCCTGCCATCGATTCATTTGTCACACTCCTTCTCAGCGGTGATCCGTCAAATCGTCAACGAACGGGTGCCCGTCACGAGCCTTGCGATCAGCTCCAGGAGCATCTGCTCGGAGCCCGCACCGATCTGCGCCAGTTTGGCGTCCCGCAGGGACCGTTCGATCTTCATCTCTTTCATCAGGCCCATGCCGCCGAAGATCTGCATCGCCTCGAGTGCGCTGCGGCAGCTGCTCTGTCCCGCAAACACCTTGAACTCCGTGGCCTCCAGGGGCGCCGGCTTTCCCGCGGACTTTCTGGATGCGGCGGCGTACATCATCAACTTGCAGATGTCGTAATCCATTTTCAGATGGGCGATTTTTTCCCGGATCTGGGCATATTGAACGATCGGGTGGCCGAACTGCACCCTCTGCTTGGCGTAGGCAATGGCCAGATCGAGGTTGTATCCCAGGTTCCCCGTCCAAATGGACGTCAGGCAGGTCCTCTCGAATTCGAGATTCTGTACGCCGACCTTGATGAACCCGTCCCCTTCCTCCAGCAGGCGGTTCTTCACCGGAATCTTCACGTTGTCGAAATGAACCTCGCTCTGTTCGCTGCCGCGCGGTCCGATTTTCTCGAAGGGCTCGCTGACGGTGATTCCGGGGACGTGCATGTCGACGATGAAGGCGGTGATGCCCTTGGCGCCCTTGCTCTTGTCCGTGGTCGCCATGATCATGCCGACATCCGCGCGATAGGCGTTGGTGATGAATGTCTTGGTTCCATTGAGAACATAGAAATCGCCGTCGCGGACCGCGGTGGTCTCGACGCCCGCGGCGTCGGACCCGACGTTCGGCTCCGTCAGCATGAAGCAGCTCATCCATTCGCCCAGGGCCATCTTGGGCAGGTATGCTTTCTTCTGCTCGTCATTTCCACAAATCAGAAGCGGGACGCTGCCGATGGAGAGGTGGGTCGCCCAGGCCAGCGTCGAGCCGATATCGCCGCCTGCGTGCGTCGCCGCTTCCAGGGCAATGCACGTGTCCAGCAGGGTAAGTCCTGCGCCGCCGTATTCCTTCGGGATCATCA
>CAZXMK010000455.1:0-534 GCA_964641935.1 uncultured Syntrophaceae bacterium | reverse complement strand
GCGGAAGCGATCCCAGAGCCACATGGGAAAGCGGTTCGAGTCGTCGATCTCGACGGTCCGCGGCTCCCATTCTTCTTTCGCAAACTTGTAAATGGTGTCGTGCAGCAGTTTCTGTTCCTGACTCAGATTCAGATCCATCGTACTCCTCCTTCAGCATTGCCGTTCAAGATTGGGCTCGTTCACAAAGCCGCTCAGGCACGGCAGGAGCATCTTGTGTGCCAGATCCGATTCATGTCCATCATGCTGAATTTACTTGGATAAGAGAATATCAGGGGCAGGAATTTGCAGGATGTTGCACAAGGCCTTGCGGGCCATGAAAGGAGAGAAAGAAAAATGTTCAGGAAAATCGAGGAAGTGGTTCATGTAAGATTCGGCACCGGGGATTGCAAAATCTTGCACGACGGTTCCGGCAACGGAAAAGAAGAACGGTTCGCAGATGATTCCCTGAAAAGAATCACGCTCGCCCTTTATAATCCGTTCGTCGCGGGCCTGTGGACGGTGACCCTGTTTCTGCCCTCCGTCTTGGAGACATAG
>CAZXMK010000454.1:0-2120 GCA_964641935.1 uncultured Syntrophaceae bacterium | reverse complement strand
CGATTGGAACATCCCTTCCGGAAGCATGGGACGGGCTTTTCAAAAATACCCGGATGCAAGGCCCCCGAAATCCTGAGCCATGAGTCGTACCCTCTTCGGTACGTCGAATGGCGAAGGATGAGGGAAACGCAGCAAACGGGTATTTTTCAACAGCCCGTGCGGGAAAACGGCCGCGACGGCGGCACGCCCCCGTGGCAGCCCCCGCGCCGATACGCTCAATGCAAGGGGTAAGCGGAAGACTGTCAGGAAAGGAAAAGTAAAATGGGGAGGAGCGGACTTGAAATCCGATCATCACGGTTCTTCCCGGAGCCGGATGAATATCGTCCGCCCCCCTGGTCCGGTTTCAGCCACATCAAATATCTAATCCATTTCAAGGTGTTCCTTGTGGGAGACACCGTGCGGACGGCTGTGTCCATCCAGTTCGATCAGGATTCATCCGGGAGTGGCGGTCGGGGGGCACGCGTGCCGAGGGGGCGCACCACTCTTCCATACATACGCATCAATAAGAAATTATTAGACAATGTAAAGAGGCAACCCGCGCCAACGGGAAGACGCCGCCGTTGGCATGCTTCCGGCAAGAATATTGAGGATTTTGGGCTCACCGTGCCCATGGCACCTCACGGGGTGGCTGGGCGGAATACAATTCCACGCCGGGCAGTGCAAGCATCCCGGAATTTTAAAGGGACGTTTCGGCTGCCGGATGCCAGCCTGAAGCCGGTGCCGGAATGGGAAAGCGCATGGACAAGAAATTCGATGCCGTGGTCGTCGGAGCCGGGCTCGGGGGAATGTCGGCCGCCACCTTCCTGGCACGTTGCGGGAAAAAGGTCCTGCTCCTGGAGCGCCATCATGTCCCCGGTGGATACGCAAGTTCGTTCCGCCGCGGCCGCTTTGAGTTCGACGCCTCCCTCCACGTTCTCTCGGGGATCGGGGTCCCCGGGAAGAGGGGCAGGCTCTTCGAGTATCTGGATTTCCTGGGTGTCGCCTCCCGGGTCGATTTCATTCCCCTGAAGGAGCTCTACCGGGTCATCGACGACCGGATCGACGTGACCATCCCTCCAGACTGGGAGGGAGCGATCGCCGTCCTGGCGGATCGGTTCCCCCGGGAGGCCGACAAGATCCGGGTTTTTTTCGCCTTGATGAAAGAACTCGCCCGCGATCTCTCGGGCGTCTTCGTGGCGGCGAAGAAGCGGGCCGCAGACCTGACCCCGGAGAGTTTTCCCGCCTTCTCGCGCTGGGGAATGAAAACCTACGGCGAGGTGAGGGATCACTTCTTCCAGGACGAAGACCTCAAGAGCGCCGTCTCCCCCTTCTGGTCCTATCTGGGCCTTCCGCCCTCCAAGGTCCCCTTCCACATGATGGCCTCCTGCTGGGACGCCCTCTTGAAGCAGCATCCCATGCACATCAGGGGCCGGAACCAGGCCCTGTCCAACGCCTTCCTGGAGACATTTGCGGAGAGCGGCGGGACGGTCCGGCTCGGGTGCGGCGCCAAGCGGATCGTCCTGAAGGACGGAGCCGTCCAAGCCGTGATCACGGACGAAGACGATGAAGTGGAGACGAAGATTGTCGTTTCCAATGCCAGCATCCCCTCGACCCTGAGCGACCTGGTCGGGATCGGCCAGGTTCCGGAGGCTTACCGCCGCCAGGTGAACAGCCGCCAGATCGGGTTCTCCACCGTGAACGTCTATGCCGGCCTTGACTGTCCTCCCGGGGCCGTCGGGGCGACCACCCACGAGAACTTCATCCATTTCGGCAACCGGATCGAGGAGGCCTGGCAGACGGCCTTCACCCTGGAACCGCCCAAGGGGATGCTCTTCACGAGCTACACGGCCTCCGATCCCGGGTTCTCCCCGCCCGGCACCGCTGCCATCGTCATGACGGCGGCGAGCTACGCCAGGCCCTGGTACCTCGTGCCGCCGGAGCGGTACGTCGACGAGAAGAATGCCTTCGCCACTGCCATGTTCGACCAGGCAGAAAGGTATTTCCCTGGGCTTCGCGATCATCTCGAGGTCGTGGAGGTGGCGACACCGCTCACGAACATGCGCTACACCGGCAACCCCGGTGGCACCATCTACGGCTTCGACCAGTACCTCTCGGATTCCGGCCTTCTCCGGCTGGGCAAC
>CAZXMK010000453.1:0-2121 GCA_964641935.1 uncultured Syntrophaceae bacterium | reverse complement strand
AGCCCGTGCGCTGGGGCGAGTGGCTCCTCGCCGACGGGGGCATCACGAGCCTGGTACCCGTCCGGGCAGCCCGAAAGGCGGGAGCGGACGTGGTCATCGCCGTGGTGGTCGAACGGGAGGTCGTGGAGCCGCCGCAGTTCGAGACCGCCCAGGACGTCTTCTACCGGGCGGGGGAGATCACCTCGGACCGCCTCCAGCTGGAGGAGCTCCGGGAGGCCGACGTGGCGATCCGTCCCGACGTGGGGGATCTGCACTGGATGGATTTCACCCGTGCGCGGGATCTCGTCCGGATCGGGGAGGAAGCCGCCCGGGAGGCCCTCGGCCAGATCGAAGAGGCTCTCCCCGTCTACCGGCGGGCGTACCGGCTGGCGGGGAGGATTATCCCATCCCTGCGAAACCGATTGTCAGGCCGTTGAGAAACACCCGTCTGCTGTGTTTCCCTCATCCCTCGCCAATCGACGTACGAAAAAGTACGCCTCATGGCTCGGGATTTCGGGGGCCTTGCATCCGGGTATTTTTGAACGGCCTTGGAAGGTGGATGATAGTCAGGCCGCTGAAAAGGTCTGTCTGCTTCGTTGCCCTCATTCCGTACCGCTCGACGCACGAAAACCAGCGGATCCCGTCAACATCCAGAAAGGGGGATTGCCATGATTTCCGGACACTCGAATCCATCCCGCCGCCTGTTGGGGCGCATCCTGCCGTTCCTGCTGCTCCTGTCGTTCTTCTTATCAGTGCCGGCGGCCCATGGTGCCGCCGCACCGGGCATCGAGCAGTTCAGCCCCGAGGGAAGCGCCCGCAACGTCCGGCAGGTGGCGGTCCGCTTCGCCACGGCCATGGTGCCCCTCGGCGATCCCCGCCTGGCGGACCCCTTCACGGTTTCCTGCCCCGAAAAGGGAAGCGGGCGCTGGGTGGACTCCCGGCACTGGGTCTATGATTTTTCCCGGAACCTGCCATCGGGGGTCTCCTGCCGCTTTGAGCCGCGACCGGGCCTGAAGGACCTGGAGGGCCGCGGGCTCCCCGGCGCGAAGGCCTACTCCTTCACAACGGGCGGCCCCGCGGTCCTGCGCTCGTGGCCCGGGGAGGGCAGTGAGAGCGTCCACGCGGACCAGGCCTTCGTCCTCCTCCTCGACGGCGAGGCCGATGAGGAATCGATCGTGAAGCAGGTCTATTTCTCCGTCGCCGGGATCGGAGACCGCGTGGGAATCACGATCCTGTCGGGGGAGGAGCGGGCGGCCATTCTGAAGACGCTTGGTCTTCTGAAGCAGGGGAGCCGGGTTGTGGTGGTCCGGGCGCGCCGCGTGTTTCCCGACGAGACGATGGTGAACCTCGTCTGGGAGGCCGGCGTCCGGTCCAAAACGGGGTTGACCCGGGAGCAGGACCAGGTCCTCGCCTTCAAGACAAGCGGTCCTTTCCGGGCGGAATTTCGCTGTTCCCGGGAGAATCCGGACCGGGCCTGCATCCCGCTCCTGCCGATGGCGGTGCGCTTCTCCTCGCCGGTTCCCGCGACGGTCCTGGAAAAGATCACCCTGAAGACGAAGGCGGGCCGCGTCTTCAAGCCCGCCGTCCGGCCCGATGACGAGGAGGCCGGCTACATCTGGCGCGCCCTCTTCGAGGGACCCTTTCCCCAGAAGGGCGAGTTTACCCTGAGCCTTCCGGGGGATCTCCGGGACGAGGCGGGGCGCTCCCTCGCCAATGCCGCCCAGTTTCCCCTGGCGGTGAGGACCGATGCGTATCCGCCCCTGGCGAAGTTCGCCGGGCGTTTCGGCATCGTGGAGAGCCGGGCCGGGGTGCTTCTGCCCGTGACGATCCGCAACCTTGAAGCCGACCTGGACGCCCAGCTGCTCCGCGTCGTCAAGAGGCCGGGGCAGAAGGGTCCGGAAACCGTATCCGATGCCCCCGCCGCCAAGAAGAAGGCGGCACTCGACCAGCGCCTCGCCGGGAAGATCCGCCCGGTCGACGGGACGCAGGAGGCCCAGGTCATCCGCTGGCTCTACCGCGTCGCCGCAGCGAAGCGGGAAGCCCCCGTCCTGAAGGAGGAGAAGGGCGTCCGGACGCTGCCCGTCTCGATGCCGGCGGGCCGGCAGGCCACGCAGGTCGTCGGCCTGAAGCTGCCGGGGCCGG
>CAZXMK010000452.1:0-2125 GCA_964641935.1 uncultured Syntrophaceae bacterium | reverse complement strand
GCGATACAGCCTTTGTGATTGCCGACCACCGAGTGGCAGACCGACAGGCCGAGCCCCATCCCCTTTTCCGCCCCCCGGGCCTTGGTCGAAAAATAGGGATCGAAGATCAGGGGCCGTTGATCCGCCGGGATGCCTCTCCCCGTGTCATGGAGGGATATCCGGACATAGTCCCCATGGCCGACGGGAAGTCCGTCCTCGGTCCTCACGGTCACGTTCTCCGTCCCCACCGTCAGGATCCCTCCATGCGGCATCGCCTCGATGGCATTGATCGTCAGGTTCCGGATGACCTGGCGGATCTGCCGCTCATCGACCTCGACGGGCCGGAGATCGCGCTCCAGGAGGAATCTCGTCTTTACAGGGGATTCTCCGATATTCGCCGTCACGATCTCCCGGACAAGGTCGCCGATGTTGACGATCTCCCGGACCGGATCCCCTCCCTTGGAAAAAACGAGCAGGCGGTTGGTCAGTTCCGTCGCCTGACCGACGGCCTTCTCGGCCGCCAGCAGTCGGGTGCGGGCTCTGCTCCCCTCGGGAACGTCCGTCTTCAAGAGCTCCATGTATCCCTGCATGACCGCCAGAAGATTGTTGAAGTCGTGGGCGATCCCCGCCGCCAGCGTCCCCACCGACTCCAGCTTCCGGACTTTCAGCTGCTCGGCTTCCGCGCGTTTGCGCTCGGTGATGTCCCGCAGGTAGGCCAGATTGCATTTCCTTCCCTGATACGTCACCTTGACCAGGGAAACTTCCGCATCGATGAAGGAGCCGTCCGGCAGAATGACCCTGATCTCAATCTGCTTCGGGTTCGGAAGCCCCTGGTTGAATGCGCTGACATAGTCCGCGAACGCCGACCGGTCGTCGGGATGAATAAAGTTGCCCCTGGTCTTGCCCAGGATCTCGTCCTTTCTCCGGCCGATCTTGTCCAGAAACGGCTGGCTGACATAAACGTACCGGCCTTCATGGACAATGGCGATGCCGTCGCTGGAGCTTTCCATGGACGTCCGATAGAGCTCCTCACTCTCCTGGAGCGCCTTCTCCATCCGTTTGCGGTCGGTGATGTCGTGCGCCACGACCCTGGCTTTTACGGGCAGGCCGTCCTCGAATCCATAATCGATGCTCATGTTCATCCACAGGATGCCGCCGTCCTTCTTCCGCAGCTCGTATTCCTGGGAGGTCGGGACATCCCTGCCCTCCCCGAACCGCTTCATCCGCTCAATATACGTTTCCCGGCTCCATTCCGTGAACAGCACAAACGGGTCCATCTGCAGGAGCTCTTCCCGGGAATAGCCCGTGAGGGTGCTCACAACGTCGTTGAAGCTGAGAAAACGCCGGTTCCGGTAATCCGCCTCGTAAATGGCGGCGGGGGCGTTCATGAAGAGCTGGCTGTACTTCTTTTCACTCTCCCGGAGCGCCTCCTCCGCCCGCTTGCGCGCGGTGATGTCCCGGCTCACCGTGACGACCCCGACCATCCTGTTCTCTTCGTCGCGCAGGGCGGAGAAGCTGCACTCGAGGCTGATGACGGAGCCGTCCTTTCTGTACTCCTCCACTTCCAGGACCCGGGATCTCCGGGGATCGGCGCCCCCCTCGGCCTCCAGCTTCAATTCCTCCCCAAACGCCTCGAGCAGGTCCTGCATGGACCCGGGCGTCATGTACTCTTCGAGGGACCTGTTCATGGCCTCCTCGACTGTGTACCCGTGGGTTCGCATGATGGACGGGCTGACGTAGGTGAACCGGAGATTCATGTCCGTAACGGTGATCAGCTCCGCCGAGCTCTCCGCGATCAGGCGATATCTTTCTTCGCTCTGGCGCAGGGCCTCCTCCGCTTTTCTAAGGTCGGAAAGCTGCTGCTCCGCGATGCCGAGGGCATTGTCCCGTTCGCGGAGCGCCAGGTTCAGCGTGCTGGATGCCAGAATCAGGGCAAAGACCAGGATCGACCAGTCACCGAGGGGGGTATCTATAAAATAGCTGGAGGGAAGATAGCCGAAGTGGTCCAGCAGGGCCAATGCGAGGCCTGTCGTGATGCCCACGCCCGCGAAAAAGGTGGCGGCCCGCGCTCCGAGGAGCAGCCCGGCGACAATCGTCATGGAGATGAAAAAACAGGCATTGATGCTGTTCAGGCCGCCGTCCACCA
>CAZXMK010000451.1:0-2126 GCA_964641935.1 uncultured Syntrophaceae bacterium | reverse complement strand
ATCCGGATCATCCGCAGGATCATGGCCCGGGTGAGGTAGGCTCTCTGGAGGGCGACGGTGGCGTTGGAGGCGAAATGGGTGACCAGGATCTCGTCGTCCTGGCTGAAGGGTACCACGTTGCCGGCCGGATCCTTGGCGTTGATGACCTGGATGACCCCCAGGACCACGTTGTTCTGGGTCTTGAGGGGGATGGTCATCATGGAGGTGGTCTTGTACTGGGCGATCGTGTCGAACTTGGTGTCGTAGCTGAAGGGGCAGCCCGGGGGCAGGTTGTACACGTCGGGGATGTTCACGAACTCCCCGGTCTTGGCCACGTACCCGGAGATCGTCTTCTCGTTCACCGGGATCGTGAAGATGCTGTAGATGAGCTTCTCCCCCGGGGGCAGGGCCTGCTGCTTGGTGTCGTTCTGGGAGTACTTGATGGCGAGGGTCTCGCCCTCCTTGATGTAGATGGAGCCCGCGTCCGCGTGCACGACGCGTCGGGCTTCCAGGAGGATCCTCTCCAGGAGGAGGTCGTAATCCCGGATCTTGTTGAGTTCAGAGTCGATCTGGATGATGGACTGGATGTCCGTGTGCTCTAGCGGCATCGCTCCCCATTCCGAACCCCCCGGGGCCGCGCCCCGGGTGAGATGTACGGCGTCTCCCTTAAAGGATCGGCCGCAGGAAGGCCAAGCTGAAATTGTAATCGATAAACTTCGGCTTTGCAATTAGAGTTTTTTGATGTTTGACGAAACGGAAGCCCCCCCGTCCGGCAGGGACGCCACGGATTCCCGCTCGATCAAGCGTACCGGAAGCCTCACTTCGGTTTCGACGGCATCTCGGCCTCGGATCAAGTCCAGAAGCATGGCGATGGCCATCCTTCCCTTCCCGTTCACGTCTTGGTGGATCGTCGTCAACCGGGGTCGGATCAACCGGGAAAAGATGTTGTCGTCGAATCCCGTGACCGAGATGTCCCGGGGAACCCGTGTGCCGTGATCTCCCAGGAAGGAGACGGCCTCCGCGGCGTAGTAATCCGACGAGAAGAGCAGGGCCGTATACTCCAGGGGACGTCCCGACAGTCGACCGTACAGTTCGCGCCGTTCCCCGGGATCCTTGGAAACCACGACGAACCGGTCCGCTCCGAACTCGAGTCCCCGGTCGGTGAAAGCCTTTCGGCACCCTTCGAACCGGAACCGGTCCCCTCCGGGGTGCACATCGTCGTTCGCCAGGAAAAGGACCCTGCGGTGCCCCCGGGACAGCACGAATTCGGCGATCCGGTACCCTCCCTGGAAATCATCCAGGCCGATCCTATGGAATCCCCGGTCCTGTTCTTCGAAATAGGTATCCACGAACACCACCGGCGTCTCTATGCTGCCTCGGATCTTACGGCAAATTTCGGCGGGCACCCATAAAAGGACAAGGCCGTCCAGCTTCCAGGTTCGGGCGAGACGGATCACCTCCTCCTCGTCGCTGGTCGCGTGCAGCATGAGGAAATACCCGCTCTCGCGGATCGCCTTCTCCATGGCCCCCAGGATGGTGGAGGAGAAGGGATCCTCGAGGACCGTCTCGTCCCTTCGGGGTTCCATGAACAGGATTACGCCGATGATCCGCGAGTTGCTGCGCGCCAGGATCACGGCCCCCATGTTGGGCGCGTATCCCTCGTCCCTCAGGAAGGATTCGACCCGCTGTCTCGTCTCGAGGGAAACCCGGGCGGTCCTTCCGTGGAGGACGTTCGAGACCGTCGTGGGGCTCACGCCCGCCTTGAGCGCGATTTCCTTGATGGTAGGCATCCTGCAACCGTTGTACGCGAGGGTCTCCGCCTATTTCAAGTATCCCAGCCACCTGCCCTGCTGGTCGATCATCCTGTCCACCATCGCCCGGATGTCCGTGACCCGATGCACCACGGGATTCGCCAGGAGGGCCTGTATGACGTACTCCTTCTTGCCCTTCAATACGGCCTCCGCGGTCAGGTCGTAGACACCGGTATAGTTCCGGAGCAGGGCTAGATACCCCTTGGGCAGGCCCGGGACTTCCAGTCCCGTGACGCCCCCGCGGTCCACGGAGGCGGGCACCTCGACGGCCACCCAGGTCGGCAGGTCCTCCAGCAGGCCGTCGTTGAGCACATTGACCGCGGCTTCCCGGTAGTC
>CAZXMK010000450.1:0-2134 GCA_964641935.1 uncultured Syntrophaceae bacterium | reverse complement strand
GAGCGGGAGATCAGGGACCTGACGGTGCGTTTCTACGTTGGAATCGTCCTGAGCTTCCAGATTTTCCTGGGCTCCATGCAGCACTGGTTTCCCTTTCTTCGGTATGTCCCCCATGCGCCCCTGCGCGTGGTCCTGTTCTTCCTGACGGTTCCGGTGATCTTCTGGGTCGGGGAGCGGTTCCTGGTCGGCGCCTGGAAGGCGGCTCTCCAGAAGACCAGCGACATGAACACCCTGGTGGCCGTGGGGGCCCTGTCGGCGTTCCTCTATTCCACCGGTGCCACGTTTTTCCCCGGCTTTTTCGCCGCGGCCGGCGTGGCGCCGCATGTGTACTTCGACGGTGCCGCCTTTATCGTGACCCTCATCCTCCTGGGACGACTCCTGGAGGCAAAAGCCAAGGGAAGGACCTCCCGGGCGATTCAGCGTCTCGTGGGCCTGAAGCCGAAGACGGCCCGGGTCCTCCGGGGAGAGGAGGAAATGGACCTTCCCGTGGAGACCGTCGTTCCCGGCGACCGCATCCGGGTGCGTCCCGGGGAGAAGATCCCCGTCGACGGCGTCGTCCTTTCGGGTGCCTCCGCCGTGGACGAGTCGATGCTCACCGGTGAGAGCCTTCCCGTGGCCAAGGAAGAGGGGGCGGAGGTCTTTACCGCAACGCTGAACCGGACGGGAACCTTCACCTTCCGGGCGACCCGGGTGGGAAGGGAGACGGTCCTGGCCCAGATCATACGGCTCGTGGAGGCCGCCCAGGGGTCGAAGGCGCCGGTCCAGCGTCTGGCCGACCGGGTGGCATCGATCTTCGTGCCTGTCGTGTTCGCCATCGCCGTCTTCACCTTCGTCGTGTGGATGTTTCTGGTTCCGGACCCGCTCTTCAGCCTGGCCCTTCTGAACTTCGTGTCCGTGCTCGTCATCGCCTGTCCCTGCGCCCTCGGCCTGGCCACCCCCACGGCAGTCATGGTCGGCACCGGCCTCGGCGCGGAGAACGGCATCCTCATCAAGGGCGGCGAGAGCCTGGAGCGGGCGGGCCGGTTGACGACGGTCGTCTTCGACAAGACTGGCACCCTGACAAAGGGGGAGCCGGAGGTGACGGACATCATCGCCGCTCCCGGTTTTGCCAGGGATGATGTTCTGCAGGCGGCGATATCCCTGGAGGTCGGATCGGAGCATCCCCTGGCAGCGGCGATCCTTGCCGTAGGGAAGGCGGAGGGGCTGGTGCCGCAGTCGCTGAAGGACTTTGAGGCTCTTCCGGGACTGGGCGCGCGGGCCGTGCTGGCAGGCGACCGGCATCTCATCGGGAACCTCCGCCTGATGGAGCAGGAGGGGATCGATCTCTCGGGGCTTCGGGAAGTCGGCGAGCGGCTGTCCGGGGAAGGAAAGACATCCGTGTTTCTGGCCGCCGACGGCCGCACCGCCGGAATCATCGCGTTGGCGGATGTTCCGAGGGACTCGGCGGAGGCCGCGATCGCCGCCCTGAAGAAAATGGGTCTCCGGGTCGCCCTGATCACTGGGGATAACCGGGCGGCCGGGGAGGCGGCGGGACGCGCCCTGGGGATCGAGCGCATCCTGGCGGAGGTCCTGCCGGGGGACAAGGCGCAGGAGATCCGGCGCCTTCAGGACGAGGGAGAGGTGGTGGCCATGGTGGGGGACGGGATCAACGATGCCCCGGCCCTGGCCGCAGCGGACATCGGCATCGCAATCGGTACGGGAACGGATGTGGCCGTCGAGGCGAGCGACCTGACCCTCATGAGGAGCGACCTGACCCTTGTGCCCCGGTCCATCGGCCTTTCCCTGGCGACGATGAGGGTAATCCGCCAGAACCTCTTCTGGGCCTTCATCTACAACGTCATCGGCATCCCCATTGCGGCCGGCGTTCTCTATCCCTTTTTCGGGGTCCTGCTGAATCCGGAATTCGCCGCCGCCGCCATGGCCTTCAGCTCCGTCTCCGTGGTCACGAACTCCCTGCGCCTCCGGCGGGTCTGGAAGAATCGGTAGCACGGTGGGCGATCCGGAAAAGCACAAGGGAAACGGATTTCAAATCCGTTCCTCTTTCCTTATTTTTTTCTTTTTCCAAGAAACCATGACGCGGATTAAACGCCAGCATGTGGGAGAGGGGCTTCCCTCGCGCTCAGAAGCGTTTTTT
>CAZXMK010000449.1:0-2135 GCA_964641935.1 uncultured Syntrophaceae bacterium | reverse complement strand
TGGCCACGGCGATCATCTCCTGCGTCCAGGGATAACCGATGTGTCCGCAGACCATTGTCAACTCGGGGAATTCGATGGCAGCCACATCGATGTAAGGGATGGGGCGCCCGGGTTCGGAGGGGCACAGGGGCCCCGTGTGGCCGACCTGCAGGCATACGGGAATGCCCAGTTCTATGCATTCCGCAAAAAGAGGATAGTACCGGCGGTCCGTAACGGGAAGATCCCACAGCCATTGAACGATGCGGAGTCCCCGGAAGCCGAGTTCCTGGACGCAACGCCGGAGCTCCCGAACTGCCGCCATCGGCCGGTAAAGATCCGCCGTTGCAATGCCGACAAGACGGTCGGGGAAGCGGCGGACGAATCCAGCCACTTCATCGTTGGAGATCAGTTCCCCCCGGGGTCCGCACCAGGCGGATACCAGCCCCTTTTCCACCCCTCCCTGGTCCATGGCCGCAATGGTGAATTCAAGGGGGATTTCTTCCGTCAGCGTTTCCAAACCGGTCCAGCGTCGGAGAGACTCGAACATGGGATGGTTGATGAAGCGCAATGTCGGATGCTGCATCCAGACGTCGATTACGTTTTTCTCACTCATTTTTTTCCTCCTTATTCATCATGACCCGGCATCCTCGAGGTTCTGCAGAATTTTCCTCAGTTGCCCTTCGAAGGCCTCTATTTCCAAGTCGCTGAACCCGCGGTAAACCAGATCGCTCATCTCGTCGGAGATCCGAATGTAGGTATCCCGGAGCCGCCGGTCCTTTTCGGTCAGCCGGATCAGGATCCGCCGCCGGTCTTCCCGGGAGGGAACGCGGACAATGTGGCCCGCCTCCTCCAGACGGTCCAGCATGGCCGTCAGTGTCGACTTGCTGAGGGACGTTCTGCCTGCCAGTTCCTGGATCGCAATGCCGTCGCTCCGCCAGAGGGCAAAGAGGATCCGCCCCTGTTCGGGCGTGATGCGCGTCAACTCCCTCTCCCGCATCTTCTTGGCAAAGACGCGTCCCGACACCTGAAAGATCCGTGCGATCAGGAAGCCTCCTTCGCGAGGGAACGGTTCCTTTTCCTGCCGATTCCTTTTCATGCCTCAGGCCCACCACAAATAATTCGATTTAGGATAGTTCTAATTGGAACTATTTGAGCCAGCTGTCAAATCCTTTCTTGAGTCCACAACGCTTCCCTTCTCATTCCTGCGTCCCGTGGAAACAGCTTGCGTTTCATTGACACAAAAGGATGACGGATCGGATTCTGCCAGAGCGGGCTCCCCCCGTCCCGCCTGTTCCCGCTGTCCTTCCAGTTTGTATTCATATCTTCAATATTATAGAATGGATCGCAACGACCAGCGGGACCTCCGGATTTCAGGAAGAGGGGTGGTCGCCGGCATGTCACGAATGGAGGGTCTCCATGAAACGAATGATTGGAACAATACTCGCCTGTGCCGTTGTTCTCTTGTCCGCTGATCCATTCGCTGCGTACTCCGCACCGGCAGGCGTGACCTCACCCGTTCCGTCCCTCGAACTGCGTCGGGCCATGGAACTCGCGGAGGCGTATATTGCCGGAAACAGAATCGACCTCTCGCGCCAATACCTCCGATCCGCCAGCCTTCATTATGACAGCGGAATCAAGAAGCGCGGTCACTACTGGCACTTTCAATGGGCCTGGACAACCCCTGCCATGGGCGGCGAATACGGGCTGCGGGTCTACATGGACGGAACGATACTGCCCGAGCGATTGGGACCATAGCGGAAGAGCAAAGGTAATCCCATGGAAAACAAGGCATCGTGGAGGACGCGCATCCCCCTGGCCTGCTGGATGATCCTTTCCATCCTGCTCTGGTCGGACATCCATGACGCCACCGCCTGCAGCTGTGTGTGGCGCGGTCCGTTCCTTTCGGTGGCTCCTCTGGCCGAGGGGATCGTTCGGGTGAACGTGCTCGGATACCACGGGCGGGCAAGGGGAATCGACCTGGCGATGGACGTGGAGGTCCTGGAGGTCCTGAGCGGTTCCATCCACGACCGACGTCTGCGGATCTGGGGCGACAACGGCATGCTGTGCCGACCCGGAGTGGACCGGTTTCCCCCCGGCTCAGAGTGGATCCTGGCCCTGAACGGACCGGGCAGCAAGCCGGCCTATGAAGGACAGGG
>CAZXMK010000448.1:0-2157 GCA_964641935.1 uncultured Syntrophaceae bacterium | reverse complement strand
GGAGGCCATCCAGGCGGCGGACGAGCACGGCATGGCCATGATCTTCACCGGACGGCGGCATTTCAAGCACTGAGAAACCATTTCCGGCTCCCGGGAGAATTCCTGACCCGCGGGGGTCCCCGACAGAACCTTCCACATCACGGCCAGGGAGCGACGGGCCAAAACCCATCGCCCCGGCAACCTCCTCTTCCCGGGCGATCCGCCCCCCTGGAGGTGCACCATGATCCGGACAACCAGTCCCAGTTACAGCATTCTCCTCCGCCTGGAGATCCCGAACCGCCCCGGCATGCTGGCCCGCGTCCTGGCGGCCATCGGCCGGGCGGGCGGCAACATCGGCTCGGTGGACATCGCCGGATTCCGGGGCGAGGCGATCATCCGGGACATCGTCGTGAACGCCGCGGACACGGAAATGCTGGGCCGGGTCACGACGGCCGTCCGGAGGGTCCGGGAGATCCGCCTGCTCCACGTGACGGACCGGACCTTCATGGTCCACGCGGGGGGAAAAATCGAAATCACCGGGAAACTGCCCCTGAAGACGAGGGCGGACCTGAGCATGGCCTACACGCCCGGCGTTGCCCGTGTATCGACCGCCATCCACGAGGAGCCGGACCGGGTCTTCGACCTGACCATGAAGAAAAACATGGTGGCCATCGTGACCGACGGAACCGCGGTGCTCGGCCTCGGGGACATCGGCCCCCGGGCGGCCCTGCCGGTCATGGAGGGAAAGGCCCTTCTGTTCAAGGAGTTCGGGGGAGTGGACGCCTTTCCGATCTGCCTGGACACGAAAGATCCGGAGGAGATCGTCCAGGCTGTGAAATGGATCGCCCCGGGGTTCGGCGGTGTGAACCTGGAGGACATCTCGGCACCGCGCTGCTTCGAGATCGAGGAGCGCCTGAAGGCAGAGCTGGACATCCCCGTCTTTCACGACGACCAGCACGGCACGGCGGTGGTCATCCTGGCGGGTCTTCACAATGCCATGGAAATCGTCGGGAAGCGTCTGGAGGACATCCGGATCGTCATCAACGGCCTCGGCGCCGCCGGCATCGCCACGATCCGGCTGCTCCTGGCGGCGGGGGCGGGGAACATCGTCGGCTGCGACCGCTCGGGCGCCCTGTACCGGGGACGAAAGGAAAACATGAACCCGGTGAAGGAGGAGATCGCCTCCCTCACCAACCCGGAGCGGCGGAAAGGAAACCTCCGGCACGTCATGGAGGGGGCCGACGTCTTCATCGGCGTCTCCCAGGGTAACATCCTGCCTCCGTCGGCGGTGAAGCACATGGGACCCGATCCGGTCGTCTTCGCCCTGGCCAACCCGGTGCCGGAGGTGGCGCCGGAAGCAATCCACAAGTATGCCCGGATCATCGCCACCGGCCGGTCGGACTATCCGAACCAGGTGAACAATGTCCTCTGCTTCCCGGGGCTGTTCCGGGGGGTCCTGGACTCCCGGGCCCGGTCCATCAGCCGGGAGATGCTCCTGGCCGCGGCCGACGCCATTGCCCGCTCCGTCGCCCCGCAGGAGCTGGGCGAGGATCACATCATCCCCGGCGTCTTCAACCGGAAGGTCCAGGAGGAGGTTGCCAAAGCCGTCTCCACGGCGGCCGCGGAGACCGGCTCCACCCGCCCGCTGGACTTCTTCCTGGCCATATGACCAAGGGGCCTTTCAGGCCGCCGCGAAATCTCCCCGATCACCGTTCTCGAGGCACGGCGCGCATCTTCCGAACCGGAACGAGGCTCCTCGTCCATTCACGGGTTCCGGTCAGCCGTCATTTCGATCCGATCGATTCCACTGTCATTATCTATTGCCAAAAAGCGGACGTTCCGGTCAGTTGAACGTCAAATTCCCGACGGGACAACCCGGGCAGCGACCTCTCTCCGGCCCCCGGGGCAAACGGCGCAGCCCGTACGAACGCATCTTCAGCTTCTATTCCCCCGCCGACCGGCAAGCATCCGGATCTTCATGGCACCTCGGCACTCCAACCCAAGCCGGGAAAGACTTTCCTCGCGAACCTCCGGAATGGCATGCACCTTGCGATAAGGTATGTGCTGCATGCATAAGCAAACAACATTCACTCACCGGGAGGGCGACGATGATGAAAATCACTTTATCGGGGAAAATCCTGGGGCTGGTAGCCCTGACCATCCTTCTTGCCGGAGGTG
>CAZXMK010000447.1:0-2158 GCA_964641935.1 uncultured Syntrophaceae bacterium | reverse complement strand
TTGACGGTTGGATGCTGCCTTGTATCATATGGAAACAATTATTGAAAGAAGATCAACCGGGCACATTGTCAATCGATGCCGGACAATTGTTGATCGGGCATTTGCTCCTTTTATTCTTGTTCATACCCCCGACATCCGGGCGATGATGCCCTTCATGATCTCGTTGGTGCCGGCGAGGATGCGGGTGACGCGGAGGTCCCGCCAGGCCCGGGCGAGGGGACCGCTCTCGTCGAGGCCCAGGCGGCCGTGGAGCTGGAGGCAGCGGTCGGCGATCCGCCAGGCCGTCTCGGTGGTCCACCACTTGGCCATGGAGACCTCCCGGACGACGTTCTTCCCCTCGATGTGGTCGGCAATGAGCTTGTCCACAAACGTCCGGCCGATCCGGACCTCCGTCGCCATTTCGGCGATCTCGAAGCGGACGTGCTGGAACGAAGACAGGGCCCTGCCCGAGACGTCCGTCCCCTTCACGTGGGAAATCGTGTGCTCCAGGACCCACTCCGCCGCGGAGACGGCGCCGATGGCCACAACGAGACGCTCCGGCTGGAGGTGCCGCATCAGGTTCTTGAATCCGGAGCCCTTCCCGCCGAGGCGGTGGGTCAGGGGCACCCGGCAGTCGTTCAAGAAGATCTCCGTCGTGTCCTGGCTGTGCCAGCCCGCCTTCTTCAGGCGTCGTCCCCGCTCGAAGCCCGGGGTCTTCCCCTCCACCAGGTAGATGTCCACGGCACGGTGGGGTTCCTCCATGGCCGGGTCCTTTGCGGCCACCACGAAAAGGTCGCCGTTGGTTCCGTTGGAGATGAAGGTCTTCTGTCCGTTCAGGACCGCGACGTCGCCGTCCTCAACGGCGCTCGTCCGGATGGCCGCCACGTCGCTCCCGGCGTGTGGCTCCGTCATGGCGATGCCGGTGACGATCTCGCCGGCGATGCACCCGGGAAGATAGCGGTGCTTGAGCTCTTCCGAGGCGAAGGACGTGATGTAGGGAACGACCACGTTGCTGTGGAGCCGGGGGGAGAGGCCGTAGCAGTTCGTCTTCGCCATCTCGTCCACGACGATGACGGAATGGAGGAAGTCGAGGCCCCGGCCGCCGTACTCCCGGGGCACGTCGGTGCAGAGAAATCCCGCCGCGCCCATGGCCCGCCAGGCCGATCGCGGAACGATGCCGTCGGCCTCCCACCGGTCCACGAAGGGGATGACCTCTTTCGCCAGGAACCACCGGAACTCCTCGCGGAAGGCCTGGTGCTCACCGGTCCAGGGCAGGATCTCCATCATCCCTCCCGCAGGCGCTTCTGGAGGATGCGCTTGAGGACCTTGCCCCCGGGATTCCGGGGAAAGGAATCGACGAAGAAAACCCGCTTCGGCATCTTGAAGGGGGCGATCTTCCCCTGGAGCCCAGCCAGGATCTCGTCCTCCGTGACGGCCTCCCCCTCCCTGAGCAGCACGAAGGCCGCCACCACCTCGCCCCGCTTCGGGTCCGGCATGCCCACGGCCGCCGCCTCCTTCACCGCCGGGAGAGACTGGATCGCCCGCTCCACCTCGGCAGGGTAGATGTTCTCCCCGGAGGAGATGATCATCTCCACCTTGCGGCCGATGATGTAGAGAAACCCGTCCTCGTCGCGCCGCCCCATGTCGCCCGTCCGGAACCAGCCGCCCTTCCTGGCGAGGGCGGTCTCCTTCGGCTTCCGCCAGTAGCCGGAGAAGACATTGGGTCCTTTCACGACGATCTCCCCGGGATCCCCCGGGGCGACGTCCCGGTCCTGGTCGTCGACGATGCGGAGCCGCACGTGGAAGACCTCCTTGCCCACGGACCCGGCCTTCCGGACGGCGTCCTCCAGGTCCAGCGACGTGAGCCGCCCTGTTTCCGTGAGGGCGTATCCCTGGACGAAGCCGATCCCCTTCTCGTCCTGGTATTTCCGGATGACCGGGAGCGGGATCGGCGCGCCGCCGGAGATGAAGAAGTGGACGTGCGACAGGTCCGCCCCGGCCCACTCGGGCGTGTCCGCCATGAGCTGGAACATGACCGGGACGGCGAACATGTAGTTGATCCGCTCCCGGACGATGGTCAGGAGGACCTCCGAGGCATTGAAGAACCCCGACAGGACGACGGATCCGCCGGCGTAGATGACCGGTGTGACGGACGCCGCCAGGGCGCCGATGTGGAAGA
>CAZXMK010000446.1:0-2164 GCA_964641935.1 uncultured Syntrophaceae bacterium | reverse complement strand
CAAGACTTCCTTGACGACAGGGGTGACGGCCATCGGCTTCATCTCCTGCTCCCGCCGGCGGCTGAAGGTCAGGATCTGTTTGACCAGGTCCCGGGAGCGGTCGCAGGCCTTGAGGATCTGTTCGAGATAGGGCCGGATCTGCGTGTCCGTCGTCTTGAACCGCGCCAGTTCCGCGTAGCCCATCATCGCCGAGAGGATATTGTTGAAATCATGCGCGATGCCTCCGGCCAGTGTGCCGATGGCCTCCATCTTTTGGGCCTGCCGGAGCATCGTCTCGAGTTTGACCGCCTCCGTGATGTCCCGGTTGAGGGCAATGTAGCCCGTCAGTTCCCCCGCGGAGGTCAGCAGCGGACTGATGGTCGAATCCGCCTGGATCAGTTTCCCGTCCTTTCGCCGGTTCGTCATGCGTCCGCTCCAGATCATGCCGCCCTGGAGGGTCTTCCAGAGATTCTCGTAAAAGGAATGATCCTGGACGCCGCTCTTAAGGAGCGCCGGAGTCCTGCCGATGGCCTCGCTGCGGCTGTATCCGGTGACTTTCTCGAAGGCCGGATTCACGTACTGGATGACTCCGTCCGGGTCGGTGATGAGGACGCTTTCCGCGGCCCGCTCGATGGCGAAATTCAGGCGCCGCAGGTCTTCTTCCGCTCTCTTCCGCTCCGTGATGTCCAACAGGACGCCGTGATAGAGAATCGACGGGCCGTCCCATTTCGGTGTGGCGATTGCCTGGAACCAGAGGGGTTCCCCGTCCGGCTTGACAAACCGGCCCTCGAACCGCCAGGGGGCCCCGGAAGCCACCGCCTCACGGAGAGAGTCCAGGAATCGGCCGCGGTCCTCCTCCACGACGTGATCGGCGAACATCGGGAAGAAGGCATCGATCTCCGTGGACAATCCGAAGGTCTCCGTCAATTTCTCGCTCACGTAGCTGACGTTGCAGCCTCCGGCGTCCGTGGCAATGAACTGGTATGCGACACCGGGGATATTGGTCGCGATGCTGTGCAGCAGGATCTCCCTCTCCTGAAGCGTCCTGTTCATCCTCATCAATCGATCCACATACGTGTGGATGAGAACATAGAGCAGCGCAGCCGTGATCAGGATAAACAGAATGCCCTTTGATATCTGGACATATGTCATCACGTTTGCGTCGCGGACCAGCCAGGCGAGGACTGTGTCCGAGAAGTATATCCACAGCACGCCGAAGAATATGTAGATGCCGATGATCTTTAGGATTGCGTATCGATCGTGTCGTTGCGAAGACGAATCCATATGCGCATCCATCGACTGGCGGTAAGGAATGGATCTCTTTACCGGCAGGCAGGCCCTTCCCGGTCCCGGCGCCTGTTGGTGCCTTATCCTGTGTACCCCATCTCGCTTCCGATCCGGTCGAATTCCCCCTCCAGCGCCAGGAAGGCGGTCACCACGACGGGGTCGAACTGGACGCCGCTGCCTTTCTCAATGAAGCCAAGAGCCTGTTCCCGTGTACAAGGCCCCTTGTAGCAGCGGCAGGAGCGCAGGGCGTCGTACACATCCGCGACGGCCATGATGCGGGCCGCCAGGGGGATTTCCTCGCCCCTGAGACCGTCGGGATAGCCTCTCCCGTCCCAGCGCTCGTGATGGCTCCGCGCGATGGAGATGCCCATGTTGATGAACGTGTTCCCGGGGTACACGTCGCGGACCGACTCCATGGTCGCAGCGCCTACGACGGGATGCTCCTTCATGATGTTGAACTCTTCCTCGGTCAGTTCGCCGGATTTCAGCAGGACCCGGTCGGGGCTGGCGACCTTGCCGATGTCGTGCAGCGGGCTGGCGTTGAAGATGTTGTGGACGAAGGCTTCGTCGATCACGCGGTTGTACGGCTCCTCCCGGCCGAGCTTTTCCGCCAGCATTCCGCAGAAGATCTGGACCCGCTCCAGGTGCCTTCCCGTCTCCCTGTCCCTGGACTCGGCGAGCTTGGAGAGGGCGAAGATCGTCGATACCTGGGAGGCGGAGATCTCCTGAACCTGTTCTTCCACGAGGTCCTCCAGGTGAGCCTGGTAGCGCCGCAGCTTGAGGTGGGTCTCCACCCGCGCCTCCACGTCCCCAACCTGCAAGGGCTTGGTTACGTACTCCACGCCGCCCCTGCCGACGGCCTTCACTTTCTCCAGTGTCTCCGCGAGGGCGCTGATGA
>CAZXMK010000445.1:0-2166 GCA_964641935.1 uncultured Syntrophaceae bacterium | reverse complement strand
GCGCACCAGTACGAAATGAACGACATCGGCCACTACGGCATCGGACACGGCATGATCTTCGCCCGTCCCAAGATCGTGGAGCCGCCGGAGGAGTGCTGGCCCGACATGAAGATCATGAACGAGCTGGGAAAGCGCGTCTCCCCTCCGGACCTGTGGCATGACGACCATGAGCAGTTCCTGGAAGACCTTGTCCGTCCGGCGGGTCTGACCTACCGTGAATTTGTCGAAAAGGGGTACCTGAAGGGACCGGAGATCGCCCGGTCCTATGAAGCAAAGGGCTTCCCGACGCCGACGGGCAAGGTGGAGCTGCGCCTCAGCACGGCGGAGAAGTTCGGCCTGAAGGCACTGCCGGAGTTTTCCGGACTCCCGGAGGAGGACGATCCAGAATATCCGCTGATCCTCATCAGCGCCAAGAGCCAGTACTACCTTCTCTCGGCCTACCGCTGGGTCAAGCGGCTCCGGGACAAGCACCCCGAGCCGACGGTGGAGATCCACCCCGACACGGCGGCCCGGTTCGACATCCGGGACGGCGATGACGTCGTTATCGAGACGAAATACGGAACGGTTACCCAGAAAGCCCTCGTGACCGACATCATCCATCCTGCGGTTGTAAGCGCATCCCTGGGGTGGTGGTTTCCCGAAGGGGACCCGGCGAGCCAGTATGACTGGCAGTCGGCCAACTTCAATATGCTGACTTCCATCGGGAAACTGGGGAAAGAATACGGTACGCCGAACCTGAAAAACATGCCCTGTCGGATCCGCAGGAAGGATTGAGCGGGAGAGGGGAGCAGGCTGAAGCCTGCTCCCCTCAGTGGGTGATGGGGAACGGGAGGTGTTCCCCCATCCCGTTGCAATCGAGGAAGCGCTGTTGAAGCAGGGGAGATGGATTCGCCCGGAGGAACCTCCTCCAAGTGTCGGGCCGCCGGGCATCGGGAACCGGCCGCCGGGTCCGGTCGGGGCAGAAGCTCGAATCGTACACGGCGAGGATCCGCCGGCCCGACTGGAGATTCGTCAGGATCTCCCGGTGCTCCCGCAGACCCGGGCAGTCCTCGACGTTTGCCCCCCCGTAGGAGAATGGGTAAAGAGCGCAGACGGACGGGCGCCGCGGGTGGCCGTATATGCCGCAGCGGTTGTCCCGCCCCAGGAAAAGGCAGGGTCCCGGCCGGGTGGTCATGTTCTGGCGGAAGCGCTCCCGGTATTCCCGGTACAGCTCGGTGTTGTCCCGTTGGAGAAACCGGGCGATCTCGCCGATTCCCTGCTCGGATATGGAAGGCACGTATCGGCGGCAGCGCCTGCCGCACATCCGGCATTCAAAGGGAACAACGATATCGAACGCCGACAGGCAGATCTTGGAAAAAAGGCCTGTTCCCGAATCGATCGTCGCGGCGGTATCCATTCCTTGTGCCCCTTTCCGTCCGGGGGGATCAACCGGTCCGTTGATTGCAAGGACTGAAGGGATCGGGTCGAGGCATGGTAAGAAAGCCCCGGCGCCGGTACGGCGGGCGGAGCGACATCCGGCGGGCGGTTTTCCCCGGGCCGGCCGGCCCGGGGAAAACCCGTACGAATCGTTCCGGTTCCCGGAACCTCAGTCGAAGGCCATCTTTGTCTTCCAGACTTCCCAGACCCGGCCCACCAGGTCCGGACCCGGCTTCAGGGTCATTTTGCCGGGTTTCCAGCCCGACGGCGTCGCTTCCGTGCCCTTTGATTTTCGGACAACCTGGAACGCCTGGATCTGGCGGAGGGACTCGAGGATGTTCCGGCCCACCGGCGGCGTCAGGACCTCGAAGCCCTGGATGATCCCGTCAGGGTCGATGATGAACCGGCCCCGGGCCTCGACGCCCGCGTCCTCCAGGTAGACGCCGTATACGCTTCCCACCTTGCCCCCTCCGTCGGAGAGCATGGGGAAGGGAACGCCGCCCTTGACCATCTTGCTGAGCTCGTGGTCGTTCCACATCTTGTGCACGAAGACGCTGTCGACGCTCATGGAGAGAATCTCAACGCCCAGTTTTTTGAACTCCGGGTATTTCTCGGCGACCGCCGAGATCTCCGTTGCTCAGACGAATGTGAAGTCACCCGGATAGAAGCAGAGGACGACCCACTTTCCGAGATAATCCGAGAGTTTCACCTCGATGAACTTGCCCTTCTGGTATGCCGGCGCCGTGAAAT
>CAZXMK010000444.1:0-2179 GCA_964641935.1 uncultured Syntrophaceae bacterium | reverse complement strand
CCTCGTACATCGGGATGAACTGACCGCCGAGGCCGTACGTGGCGAAGGCCGCCACAACCCACTCCACCCGGTTGTTGGCGATGAGCCCGACGGCGTCCCCTTTTCCGATGCCGATCTGGGCCAGGCCTCCCCGCAGGTTGTCCACCCGGCGCCCCACCTCTCCATAGGTGACCCACTCGTAGACCCCGTCCTTGTTTTTCGTTCCGAACATGCGGTTTCCCGCATACTTCTTGACGCTTTCCTCAATCAGCTCCACGAGGTTATCCGGTTTGTCGTACTTGTACATGGCTCTCTCCTTGTATCCATATATCTTCCGTGAATGCGCGTCTCTCCCCCCTCTGCTGCGCATCACGTCTTCGGCTGACAATCGGATTTTCCCGACATGCTTCCGGGCACGTCCAGTGTCCCGGCACCCGCCTATAACCGTTTCCCGACGTTTTGACAATAAATTGTTGTCTCGTTGAATCAGGAATAATATCAAAAATTTGCGCTTGCCGCTGACTCTCCGGCCACGTATCCCGTGGAGAAGGCGGCCTGGAGGTTGTATCCCCCCGTGTCGGCGTCCAGGTCCAGGATCTCGCCGCAGAAGAAAAGCCCCTCCACGAGACGGGACGCCATGGTCCGGGGGTCCACTTCCCGGAGGGAGACGCCTCCGGCGGTGACGATGGCGGAGGCCATGGGGAGGGAGCCGCGGATGTTGAAGCGGAACGACTTCAGGAGGCCCAGGAGCGCGTCCCGTTCCGCCGCCGTCACCCTGCCGGCCTGCCTGTCCGGGGCGATGCCCCACCGCTCGAGAAAGGCCCTGACGGCCTTCCGGGGCAGGAGCCCCTCCAGGATCCGGGCGGCCGATCTCTTTCCATAACGGTCCAGGTCGCGCTGGAGGCGGTCCCGGAGCTGCTCCCGGGTCAGGGCGGGCTTGAAATCGACGGCCACCGAGACGGGGCCATGCTTCAGTGCGTCCACCACGGCCAGGCTCATGAGCAGCGTGACGGGTCCGCCGATCCCGAAGTGAGTCAGCATCATCTCGCCCATGCGGCTCTCGATGATCCGCCCGGACGGCTTTTTCCCCGGGATGCCCCGTCCTGTGTCCCGGGTCGGATCCCGGTCCTCCCGGATCTCCTCCGGCCGGCAGGCGTACGCGGTGAGCCGCACGTTCCGGAGGCTGACGCCCTGCATGGACCGGACGGTGCCGGTCTCCTCGACGACGAGGGGCACCAGGGCGGGGCGGAGCGGGACGAGGGTGTGGCCCGCGGCGCGGGCCATGGCATAGCCGTCGCCGGTGGATCCCGTCGCCGGCCAGGTGGACCCGCCGGCCGCGAGGATGACGGCCCGGGCGGGAATCCATCCCGCCTCCGTCTCGACGCCGGCCACGCGGCCGCCCTCCATGCGCAGCCCGGAGACCCGGGCGCGGGTCCGGACCTGCACCCCGCCGGCGTGCAGGTATCGGCGGAGGGCCTCCACGACGTCGGCGGCGCGGTCGGAGGCGGGGAAGATTCTTCCTCCCCGCTCGCTTTTGGTCTCGAGACCGAAGCGCGAGAGGAGATCCAGCAGCTCCTCCCGGAAGAAGCGCCGGAAGACGCCGTGGAGAAAGGACCCGTTCTCCCCGAACATGGCGATGAAATCCTGGAGATCTTTCGTATTCGACAGGTTGCAGCGGCCCTTGCCGCTGACCAGGATCTTCCTCCCCGGCCGGTCCATCTTCTCCAGGAGCAGGACCGCCCGGCCGCATTCCGCCGCCCGGCCGGCCGCCATCATCCCTCCCGCGCCGGCCCCGACCACGACGATGGGGTGCTCCTCCGGAGACTCTTCCCGTTCTTTCTTCTCCATTTCGCCCGCCCTTTCAAAAAGGCTACCTACCATTCCCGCCGGGTCCGGTCAACGATGCCGCCGAAAGCCTATCTCCTCGAAATCACTCGCGGGAACTTTTCTTGAACTCCCCGGGGAAAGGTTATATACACCGCTCAACGAAATTTCGGAAAGGAACCGGCCCATGCCGCAGAAACTGAAAGAAGCCCTCAAAACCATTGAAGAATATAAGAAGGCATCGCCCCACTACGAAGAGCTCCTGGACATCCTGGGAGATATCCTCATCCTCCGGGAAAAGCATCTCCAGCAGGTGGACGAAGGGACCTTTTCCCTGGACGAGCGGCTTGTCGAATCCAAGATCGAGGGGGGGTTC
>CAZXMK010000443.1:0-2187 GCA_964641935.1 uncultured Syntrophaceae bacterium | reverse complement strand
CCGCTCCGGTCTCATGCCAAGGTGTTGAGCGGGAAGTGGGAATCCGATACGGTATTTTTCTCTCAGCTATAACAGGAAAAGGGGTCCGACATGAGAGTGAAGAAGAAATTGGGTGAATTGCTGGTGGAAAACAACATCCTCACGACGGAGCAGCTTGCCACCGCCCTCTCGGCGCACAAGCGGACGGGGATGAAGCTGGGCCAGTACCTGACCCGCCAGGGGATCGTGAACGAGAACCAGGTGATCGACGTCCTGAGCCGGCAGTTGAAGATCGAGCAGTACCGTCCCGACCAGTATCCCGTCGAGCCGACCCTTTCCTCCCAGATCCCGTCGGACTTCGCCCAGAAGAACCAGGTGATCCCCCTCAAGAAGCGGGGCCGCCTCCTGACCGTCGCCCTGATCGATCCCCTCGACATCAACGTGCTGGACGCCCTGGAGGTCATGACGGACTCGGAAGTGGAGCCCGTCATCTGCTCGGAGCGGGAATTCAACCAACTCTTCAACGCCATGTACGGCTCCCAGACGGGGATGACCAAGGTCCTGGAGAGCATCGAAACGGAGGAGGCGGGGGCGGAGGCGGAGATCGCCACGGAGAAGGAGCAGGACCAGTCCGACGTCCAGGTGGCCTCCCTGCAGGATATGGCGGTGGAGGCGCCGGTCATCCGGCTGGTGAACTCCATCTTCGCCCAGGCCGTTCGGGAATCCGCCAGCGACATCCACATCAGTCCCCAGCAGAACAACATCTCCCTGCGGTTCCGCATCGACGGGAAGCTCGTCGAGGTTCCCTCGCCGCCGAAATCCCTCGGCCTGCCGATCACGGCGAGAATCAAGATCCTCGCAGGCATGGACATCACCGTCTCGCGAATCCCCCAGGACGGCCGGTTCACCCTGAAGATGGAGAAGCGGGAGATCAACGTCCGGGCCTCCTCCATGCCGACGATCTACGGGGAGAATATGGTGCTCCGCCTCCTGGACATGAGCGCCGGGGTCTATACCCTCAACCGGCTGGGCATGAACGACGACGACCGGCTGAAGATCGAGGGCATGAGCCGCAAGCCCTACGGGATGATCCTCAGCACGGGTCCCACGGGAAGCGGCAAGAGCACCAGCCTCTACGCGATCCTGAACGACATCAACCGGCCCGACATCAACATCGTTACACTGGAAGATCCCGTCGAATACCGGGTCAACAACATCCGCCAGGTGCAGCTCAACCGCAAGGCCGGCATGACCTTCGCCAGCGGCCTCCGCTCCATCCTCCGGCAGGACCCGGACGTCATCATGGTCGGCGAGATCCGCGACTCCGAAACGGCCTCCATCGCTGTCCAGGCCGCCCAGACAGGGCACCGGGTCCTCAGCACCGTCCACACGAACGACGCCGCCGGGGCCATCACCCGGTTCATTGACATGGGCATCGAGCCCTTCCTCGTGGCCTCGGTGCTCCTGGTATCCTTCGCCCAGCGCCTCGTCCGGACCGTCTGCCCCTACTGCAAGGAGCCCTACCAGCCCTCACAGAGGGCCATGGCCGCCTGGGGGCTGGAGGACGTAAAGGACGCCAACTTCATGAGAGGACGGGGCTGCTACCAGTGCCTGAACTCCGGATACAAGGGCCGGACCGGCGTCTTCGAGGTCCTGGTTAACGACGAGATGGTCCAGGACATGATCCTGCGGAAGGAGTCCAGCCAGGACATCACCCGGGCCGCCGCCGCGGCGGGGAAACTGAGGACGCTGAAGGAAGACGCCGCCGCCAAGGTCCTGGCGGGGATCACGACCCTCGAAGAGGCCGCCTCTTCGGTCATGGTGTAAGAAGCAAGGGAGGAGTGCTATGCCCAGTTTCGCCTACCAGGCGATCAATGAAAACGGAGCGACCGTTTCGGGAACCCTCGAGGCGGACTCACCGGAATCGGTCAACAACATCCTCGTTGCCCGGGGATACATCCCGGCCCGCATCATGGCCGCTGACGCCCTCAGCAAGGGCGATTTCGTCACAAGGCTTAACGAATTCTTCGGAAAAGTACAGCCTCCGGAGTTGATCCTCTTCACCAAGCAGTTCCGGACCATGCTCCTGGCGGGCATCCCCATCATCCGCCTTCTCCAGGTTCTGGAAGCGCAGACCCAGAATCCGATCTTGAAGAAGGCCATCAGCCAGATGTCCATGGACATCAAGCAGGGCTCCACCCTCGTCGA
>CAZXMK010000442.1:0-2195 GCA_964641935.1 uncultured Syntrophaceae bacterium | reverse complement strand
AAGATCGTCCCTGGAATGATGCCGCTCGTCTCCGTCTCCACGGCGAAGCGGGCGTTCGGCACCTGGCGCTCCCCCGCCTTGCCCATGAGCTGCCGGGCCGTCTCCACCATCAGCGCCACGGCGCCGCCGGCCCCCGTGTGGCCCTGGGAGAGCATGCCGCCGTTGGTCGTGCAGGGAATCCGGCCTCCCGGCCACGTCTCGCCCCGGAGGAAGATTTCCCCGGCCTCCCCGCGCCTGCAGAAGCCCAGCTCCTCGAATCCGATGATCTGGAAGATCGGATAGGAATCGTAGATCTCGGCAATGTCCATGTCCGCCGGGGAGAGACCCGCCTCCTCGAAGGCCATCTTCCCGGCCTTGGCCCAGCCGAACCGGGACACGTCGGGCTCCTGGGAGTAGACGAAATGGGTGACCACCCCGCCCTCCCCCAGCAGGTAGACGGGCTTCTCCACGAGATCCCGCGCCCGCTCCGCGGAGGTGACGATGAAGGCCGCCCCGCCGTCGAAGAGCATGTTCGACTGTTTGGCCCGCAGCGGCGTCGATAGCATCTTCGACTTGACGACCTCCTCGATGGTGAGGGGTTTGCGGAAAAAGGCGTTCGGATTGAGCTCCGCCCACTTCCGGTTGGAGACGCAGACCGCCGCCATGTGCTCGTCGGTGCATCCCGTCTCGTACATGTAGCGCATGGTCGAGAGGGCCGTGACGGCGGAATAGTGCTGGCCGTAAGGGACTTCCCACTCGGCGGAGATGCCCGCCGTGGAGAAGAGGTCGATGCCGCCCTGGGCGGTGACCCCCGTCCCCAGCCGCTCGGCGTGGACGAACAGGATCATCGACGCGGCACCGCTGTAGATCAGCCCCGCCGCGAGCTCCAGTGCGCAGGTGCTGCTGGAGCCGCCGGCGAAGACCTGGCAGTTCTTCTTCACGTTCTTCAGCCCCAGTTCCTCGGCGATCCTGCAGGTGACCAGCTCCGTGTTGAAGGCGGGACTGAAGAGCGCCGCCGTAGGCATGACGTAGTCAATCTCATCTTTGCTAATCCCGGCATCTTTGATGGCCATCTTTGCCGAGGCGATGGCATGGTATATAGCCGCCGTTTCCGGAAACCGGCCCGTCGGCACTTCGCCGATCCCGATGATGGCGACCTTTCCTTTCAGCTTGCTCATGCTTTCCTCCTTGCTTCGCGTTGTACCGGAACCCGCCCGCGTCGGACCCGCCAGTCCGCACAACCGTTTTTCCGCCCGTGACGTCCCGTCACCCGTGATCCCAAGAACAGGCGGGCGGGGGAAAGGGGCCCCGCCCGCCTTCCGGTCACTTTTTGATGCCCGCCAGGTCCTCGGCGATGACCTTGCACTTGCCGATCATTTTGCGGGCCTCCATGAGGATGGTCATCCGCTCGGCGAAGGGAGAGCCCTCGCCGTGGAGGCAGATCGTCTCCAGGTCGCCGGCCGTCAGGCGGCGGACCAAATCGAACATGCGCAGCCGGTCCTCCGTCGACACGGCGGCCCTGCCCTGCAGGTACTTCTTGATGTCCGCCTGGGTCTCGGGGTTCTGCCAGTCCTTGTAGGTCGGCGCCGTCACGAGGAGTCCACCCGCCAGGTCCTGGATAATCTCGACGATCTTGTGGTAGTTGTGGGCGAAGTGGTACTTGGCGATGTTCGTCGTGATGGGGTTCGGCACCGGGATTCCCGCGTGGTCCACAAAATCCAGGCAGGCCGAGCGGGACAGGGCCGAGAGGGTCTCCAGATAGATGACCAGCTCGGTGATCTTCTCCCGGACATGGGGTGCGTCGAGCACGCCGTTGTAGTCCGCAATGGCCACGGCGACGCCCAGGAGCTGCTCGCTCAGCGGGATGCGGTAGGCGCAGCCCGTGCGGCGGTGCATCAGGGCGAAGTTGTAGACCATCGTGGCGGCCATTTTCCACTCGCCGCACAGGAAGACCCGGTCCCAGGGAACGAGGACGTCGTCGAAGATGATCAGGGAATCCGTGTGCATGCGACGGAGGGGGCTCTCGAGGGGGAACTCCATATCGCTGATCCGCCCGTGGAAGGGACGGACGATCTGGCGGATCCCCTTGGTGTTCGCCGGGATGGCGAAGGCGACCGCGTAGGGCGCGTCTTCCGGCCCGCCCATGGCCCGGCAGGGGATCACGAAGAACTCGTTGCAGTAGGCGGCCCCGGTGATGTGGACCTTGGCGCCCCGCA
>CAZXMK010000441.1:0-2200 GCA_964641935.1 uncultured Syntrophaceae bacterium | reverse complement strand
GGGAATCAGGTCGTCATTTACGGCGTTCACCGGGACCTCAGGCGCTCCTTCACGCGCCAGCAGGAGAGCCCGTTTTTCCCGGCGCCGCTTTCATCCATGAGGGGAGACATCCGGTTCGTCACCCTCGAGGAGGACAGGGACTATGATATTGCCGGACTCACGGTCCGGGCGATCCAGCAGAATCACCCGGGAGACTCCTACGGGTACTCGTTCACCGGAAACGGCAGGAAGATCGTCTTTGCCACCGACGCGGAGCACAAAAGGGAGAACAGCCCGGGTGCGGAAGGAATTGTGGAATTCTTCCGCAACGCCGACCTGCTGATCTTCGATGCCCAGTACACCCTGCTGGACGCGATCGACACCAAGGAGAACTGGGGGCACTCGAGCAACCTGACGGCCGTGGAGATCGCCGTGCTGGCGGGAGTGAAACGACTGTGCCTGTTCCACACGGAACACAGCTATTCCGACGAGGTGATCGAACAGTTCTGCCGGGACACGCGGAAATACCTGAAGATCCACGCCGAGGCCGAGTTGCCTCCCTTGGAGATCATGGCGGCCTACGACGGCCTCAGGATCGAGGTCTGACAACCATCCCGGGAGCGCCCCGCCGTGGCGCGTCCCGTGTCAAGATTTCCGGCCCGCCGCGGAAGAATGTTTGCCAAAACGGCAGCGGGCATTCCATTCGATAGAGGCGCCATCTGTTGCGCCCTCCGACATCAATTATTCATCTTGCCACAACGGCTGTCTGTCTCTTGCAGTGAACAACATATGGATTCCTTGTTCGGCATGTTGCGCATGACGTTCGTGCGAATGGGGTGGCTATTTCTCATTACCATGAAATCATTGCGGTAAATCCATTTCGACGGATGGCACCTTTCTTGCGGCTGCTGTCCTGAAGCATCCGGCGTGTACCCGGCCCATGCGGCCGGGGCAGACGTCTTTTCCCCCTCCACCTCCAACAGGTCCGGACAAGACGATGCTCAAGATCACCAATCTCGAGACAACCTAACATGACGTCATCCTGGCGCTGAAGGGCATCTCGCTCACAGTCCCGTCGGGCAAGATTGTGGCTCTTCTCGGCTCCAACGGGGCGGGAAAGACGACGACCATCAATACCGTCTGCGGGATTCGGAAGACCCTCAACCTGGAGGTCGAGGACGGGACGATCGAGTTTGCGGGGACGCTCATCAACGACCGGGCGCCCCACGAGATCGTGGCCCTGGGGATCTCGCAGGTTCCCGAGGGAAGGCGGGTCTTCGCGGAGCTGACCGTGGAGGAGAATATCCGGATCGGGTCCTGGCGGATCGACCGCCGGCGCTACCCGGAGAACCGGGAGCGCGTGCTCCGGCATTTCCCGGTCCTCCGGGAGAGGGGGCGGCAGCTGGCGGGATACCTGAGTGGCGGCGAGCAGCAGATGCTGGCCATCGCAAGGGCCCTGGTGGCGGAGCCCCGGCTTCTCATCATGGACGAGCCCTCCCTGGGGATTGCGCCGATCGTGGTCCGGGAAATCTTCGAGATCATCCACCGCATCAATGTGGAGGAGGGGACCACGATCCTCCTGGTGGAGCAGAACGCCAACGCGGCCCTGTCCGTCGCCGGTTACGGCTACATCATGGAGAACGGGCGCATTGTAATGGAGGGGTCGGCGGCGGATCTGCGGGAGAGCCGGGACATCCGTGAGTTTTACCTGGGCCTGACGGAGGTGGGGACACGAAAGAGCTTCCGGAACGTGAAGCACTACCGGCGGAAGAAGCGATGGCTGTCGTGAAGGACGCGGGTACGGAACTTCTGGCGCTGGAGGACCTGTCGATTCATTTCGGCGGCATCCGGGCCCTCGAGAACGTCTCCCTTTCTGTGCGGGAGGGGGAGATCTATTCCATCATCGGCCCCAACGGGGCCGGCAAGACGACCCTATTCAACTGCATCAGCGGAATCTACCGATACCAGCGGGGGAGCATCCGCTTTGCCGGGGAATCGCTCACGGGCCGGAAACCTCACGAGATCGCCCGCCTGGGCGTCGGCCGGGCCTTCCAGAACATCGCCCTCTTCCGGGGCATGACGGTCCTGGACAACCTGCTGTCGGCCCGGGAGCCGATCCTCCGCTACGGCCTGGTCGATGCGGCCCTGTTCTGGGGGAGGTGCCGACGGGAGGAAATCAAGAGCCGCGATGCCGTCGAGGAGATCATTGAATTCCTCGACC
>CAZXMK010000440.1:0-2203 GCA_964641935.1 uncultured Syntrophaceae bacterium | reverse complement strand
GCCGCGAGAAACATTCGATAACGAGCCGGAATCATTCATCCAATCCTTTCCGTGAAGGAAACGAAAGGATCGGCCCGCAATCCGCCCCTCAACCGGTTGGATGAACCTGCCCGCCGCTGGTTTCAGGCAACAGAATCCCCTTGCGGATCCGCTGCATGGGGAAAAGATCCGCCAAGAGCATGCCCTTTGGGGCAGCGGCTATTCATCCGGTTGAGGCACCAGGGCGTAATTCAGGGCCGCAAAGGATGGATGATGGCTGTATGTAGATATGACAGGCATAGTTGGAGACATTTGTTTTGGTGTCGGGCTGCCTGACAGCAGGTTTTGTATTCACTAAACTCAAATATCGGGCCGGCCGCCATGATCAGACATCATATGACCGTTGCCAGGTGCACAATTCCTGCAGGTGAGCCGAGGAGCCCACCTCGACCTGTATCTTGCAGTCCTTCTCCGAGGCCGTCACGATGACAGTGGTCTCTCCCTCGGTGCTGCACCGGCCGTCGGTGGTCTCCACGACCAGTTTCACCGGCCAGGTTCGGCCGATCTCTGCCACCTGGCCGTCCAGTCTTCCGTCCCAGGGAACGGAGACGACCAGGCCGGTCCCCTCGCCGATCTTCTTCCCCGCCACGCTCACCGTCCAGGAGACCGGGTCCGAGGAGGCGATCGTCCCGGTGAAGACCACCCGCCCCCCGTTGTGGACGTCGATGGCCGTCGAGGTCCCCCCGAAGGACGTCACCGACACGTCGCAGGCCGGAGGCGGAGGCTCCGCCGGAAGCAGCGCCGCGGGACAGCAGCCGTTGGCCTTCATCATGGGGGTCCGGATGTCCGTGTAGGTCGGTCCCATGGAGCCGGAGCAGTAGGTCCCCGCAGGGATATTGTAGGGTGCCGACTCGGAGTTGCAGGGACGGGTCAGGAACCAGCCATGGGAGTTGCAAAAGAAAGACGTCATCCCGCAGTTCGGTCCAACGGGCCGGCAGTTCTCGCTGGGGTTGCCGTCGCATCCGATCCAGGCCCTGCACAGGGCCGTATGGTCCGCATGCTCCCGGCAGATCTCCACGGCTCCCACCTTCGAGACGGGGTAATACCAGTCGTTGGTGCCGGCCCCGTGCACGGCGATCTGCAGGGTGTCGCAGGAGGCGCCGTCCGACGAGAGGGTGATGACGGGATTGTTCTCGCAGTTCGGATTCGAGGAGGGAGCCGTGTACACGACGGATGCTCCCGTCGTCGCCGAGAGGGTCCCGCCGCCCGAGGCGACCCGCCAGCGGTACGAGGCCTCCGGCCTGGCGCCGGTGACCGTGAGCGTCTGCGTCGCGCCCACCTGCATCTGCTGCCTCTCGTAGCCGATCCGCTCGCCGCTGCAGGCTCCCCAAGCGGCAGAAACAAAAAGCACCCATGCGAACAGACACACAAAAAGCGACAGGCAGTGCTTCGTAGCAGCTTTGTTCATCCCAGCGATCGTCTCCCCTCGAATTTGAGTGGGAACCTTCTTGTGCTGCCGGAAAATGCGATGGCTGTGTGGGAACTTGCTCATGCGCTGACCCGACGGAACGAAACCGGTCCCCGCATGATAGAAGGCGGGATAAACGATGCCCGGACCGAAAGCAATGCCTTGAAATTGCTGTTTTATTGCTTACACAGGATTAGGTGCAGGCAGGGTGCAGCGGGTCATGAAACCCGCATTCGATTTGCATCGGGGCAGCGTTGCCGATTGCCAGGCAGGCTTGCGTCGGGATTCCGACCGGCTTCTATTTCAGAACCGGCGTGGGTTCCAATACGTGAAGCAGGAGGCCTTAGAAGTTGAAGTAGAGGAACACGCTCGCCCGGTTCAGGGAGAGAAGACCCCAGGCCGCGAAGAAGGCGAAGGCGGTGGCCGTCTTCCAGTTCGGCCGGAAGCGGTCCGCCAACTCGTTCGAGTTGCTTGTCAGCAGGACCAGCGGAATCGCCGCCAGGCACAGGAGGTACAGGTGCGTCGGCGCCTTGGGCAGGTGCTCGTGCCACTGGCCGAACCGGATGCCCAGGGCCGCCAGGTCCTGAATTCCCGGGATTCCCGCCAGGTTCTTCGAGAGGACGAATCCGTTCAGGCCGCACATCCCTTTGAGGACCTTCAAGGCGTCCCCCCACTCCCGGGCCCGGAAGAACACCCAGGCGATGTTGACGAAATTGAAGGTGATGAACCAGGCCAGGGCGCGGTGCATGCGCACTC
>CAZXMK010000439.1:0-2207 GCA_964641935.1 uncultured Syntrophaceae bacterium | reverse complement strand
CGGCACGGCCATTCTCTTTGCCGGCATTTTCTCGATCCCCGTCATGAAGGCCTCCCTCCGCACGGCGGGGCAGGTGGCCCTCCAGACCCTGAAAACGCTCCGCTGGCCGATTTTTACGATCGCGGCGATCCTGGGATTCGCCTACATCATGAACTTCTCTGGCATGGCTGTGACCCTGGGCGACGCTTTTTCGAAGACGGGCGTTCTTTTCCCCTTCTTCGCGGCTTTTCTCGGCTGGCTGGGTGTGTTCATGACCGGTTCGGACACCTCGGCAAACGCCCTGTTCGGCAAGCTCCAGGAGGTTACCGCCACCCAGATCGGCGTCGATCCGGTGGTTACGGTGGCGGCCAATTCCTCCGGCGGCGTCTGTGGCAAGATGATCTCGCCCCAGTCCCTCTCCGTGGCCACGGCGGCGACGAACCAGGTGGGAAGGGAGGCCGACATTTTCCGCTTCACCGTGATGCACTCGCTCATTCTCACGACGGTCATCGGCGTGATGGCCTATCTGCAGGCCTACGTCATCCAGTGGATCGTTCCGGTCTATGAAAAGGCTGCAGCACCTGTTGCCGCCGCCGCGGCGCCCTCCCTGTCAGGAGGTGGGGCGGCCTGGCTGGGTGTCGCCGTGGCCGTCGTCGTCGTTCTCACCTTCATTGCCAGGAACGCGAGGGAAGCGGAGCCGGCCGCCGTCCGGGAGACCGTCCGGAAGCGCTGACTCGGGATCCGTGCGCCGATTCATCTCCGCGCAGACCCGCGAAAAGATGAATCGGGCGCCGGGAATCGGACCGGCGAACGAAGACAGGATTTAAGCATTCATTCAGGGAGAAAGGAAATATGGTCGAGGATTCCGTAATCGCCCAGTTGAAAGACATCGTCGGCGAACCGAATGTCCTGACGGACAGGACCGACCTTGTTACGTACAGCTACGATGCCACACCCGACCTGCCGAGCCGGATGCCCGACGTGATTGTGCTGCCGTCGACCACCGCGGAAGTCAGGGACATCATCCTGATCGCCAGGAACAACGGGCTGGCCGTCTATCCCCGCGGGGCGGGCACCAATCTGAGCGGCGGGACGATCCCGATGCAGGGCGGCATTGTCCTGTCGTTTCAGAGAATGGACCGGATCCTGGAAGTGGACCCGGAAAACCTTACGGCCACGGTGCAGGCGGGGGTGGTGATCCAGGCCCTCAATGACGCCGTGGCACCGTACGGGCTGATGTATCCCCCCGACCCGGGGACGGTGACGACGGCGACCATGGGGGGATCCGTCGCGGAATGCGCGGGGGGCCTGCGGGGGCTGAAATACGGCGTGACCAAGCATTACGTCCTGGGGATGGAGGTCGTCCTGGCCTCGGGGGAAATCTTCAAGTTCGGCGGGAAGACGGTGAAGAACGTCACCGCCTACGATTTCGCCTCCCTCTTTGTGGGCTCCGAAGGCACCCTGGGGATCATCACCCAGATCACCGTCAAACTCGTCCCGCCTCCCAAATACCGGAAATCCATGCTGGCAACGTTTCAGCGGCTCGAAGACGCCGGAAACACGGTGACGGGCATCATCAAGGCCCGCATCATCCCTGCCACGCTGGAGATCATGGATCGGGTGACCATTCTGACTGTCGAGAGCTACGCGAAGGTCGGACTGCCGACGGATGCAGAGGCGCTTCTCCTGATCGAGGTCGACGGCGGATCCCGGGACCTGGTGGATGCGGAGGCGGAGGCTGTGCTGATGGTGATTGGAGAGCACGGGGGGAAGGCCCGGCTTGCCCAGTCGGAGATGGAGAGAGACAGGATCTGGGCCGCCCGGAGGGCCGCTCTTCCCGCACTGGCGCAGGTCAGTCCCACGACAATCCTTGAGGACGCAACGGTGCCCAGGAACCGCGTGGCCGACATGCTCACGGCCGTTCAGGACATCGCCCGCCGGTATCGCCTCCGGATCGGGACCTTCGGCCATGCTGGCGACGGGAATCTTCACCCCACCATCCTGACGGATGTGCGAAACGCGGAGGAAATGGAGCGGGTCCACCGGGCTGTGGACGAGATTTTCTCCACGGCCCTCCGTCTCGGCGGAACCCTTTCCGGGGAGCACGGGATCGGGCTGGCCAAGATGAAATACCTCGGGGACGAACTGAACGGCAGCGGGCTCAACCTGATGCGCCGCCTGAAGGATGCCCTGGATCCCGATTCCATTCTGAATCCGGCCAAGATGGT
>CAZXMK010000438.1:0-2215 GCA_964641935.1 uncultured Syntrophaceae bacterium | reverse complement strand
GATGCGGCCGCCCGGGTTCCCCGGAACCCCGGCCGCGCCGCAGGATGGAGGTTTTGTATGACCGACAGGAAAGACAACATTGAGAACATGGTCTATTCGGGCCGCATCAAGGTTCCCTATCTCTGGAACGTCGGGAAAACGGGCAGCCGATTTCTCGTTGCCATCCGGGATAACAAGGAAATCTGGGGCACCAAGTGCCCCGCTTGCGGCCGGGTTTACGTTCCCCCGGTGAAATCGTGCGGAGAATGCTTCGTTCCGGCGGATGAATGGGTCAGGGTCGGAGACACGGGAGTTCTGGAGTCCTTCACGGTGGTCCATTACGAGCATGAAATGCAGCCTCGGAAAGCCCCGCTGGCGTATGGACTCATCAGACTCGACGGGGCCGGCGGCGCCATTCTTCACCTGATCGGCGATGCGGACTTTGCGAAACTGAAAACGGGCATGAAGGTCAAGGCGGTCTTTGCCGAGAAGCGTGAGGGCACGATTGCCGATATCAAACACTTTACGCCGGCATAGGGAGTCATGGAGGAGATATGAGCAAAATCGCAATTGTCGGTGTAGGTCAGACCACCTGCACCCGCAGCAAGATCGATACGTTCGAGGAAATGGTGTTTGAAGCGGCCTCCAAGGCGCTGGCCGATGCCGGCGCGGAGGTCGGCGACATCGATAACGTGGTCACCGTGTCCAACGACTTCTGGGACGGCCGGACCATCTCGTCCATGGCCGTCCAGGAGGCGGCCGGTTCCTGGGGAAAGGACGTCTCCACGGTGGAAGGCGACGGGACGTTCGGCGTTCTCTACGGCATGATGCGCGCGCTTTCCGGTTCCTTCGACACGACGCTGGTCGTCTCCCACATGAAGGGATCCGAGAGCATCATGAACCTGATCACGAACGCCATGTTCGATCCCATCTACCAGCGCGGCCTGGGGATCGACGCGACGTCGGCCGCCGCCCTGCAGGCACGCTGCTACATGGACATGAGCGGGGCGACGGAGGAGGACTTCGCCCGCGTCTCCGTCAAGAATCACGCCAACGCGAAAAACAATCCCTGCGCCCAGCTGCCCATGAAGATCACCGTGGGGGACGTCATGGCCTCCCGGAAGATCGCCGAGCCGCTGAAGCTCCTGGACTGCTCGCCCATCGGCGACGGGGCCGCGGCCGTGGTCCTGTCCAACAAGAAGGGGCTGAAGCGGTTCAAGAAAGATCCCGTCTGGATCAAGGGGGTGGCGCACTGCTCGGATTCCTTCACGCTGGGCTACCGTGACCTGGCAAAGTCCAGGGCCCTCAAAGAGGCGGCGAAGAAGGCCTACAAGATGGCCGGCATCAAGAAGCCGCTCAAGGACCTGGACGTGGCGGAACTCTATGACGCTTACTCCTATATGGAACTCATGTGGTACGAAGGACTGGGGTTCGCACCCGAGGGAAAGGGATACGAGCTCATCCGGGAGAACGTCACGGGAATGAAGGGTGAACTGCCGGTGAATCCGTCCGGCGGCGTCATTTCCAGCCATCCGGTGTTCGTGGCCGGGATGGTGAGGCTGATTGAAGCGACCCTTCAGGTCCGGGGAGAAGCGGGAAAGCGGCAGGTGAAGGGAGCAAAGACGGCACTTGCCCACGGGATCAACGGTCCCTGTGGCCAGGCTCACTGCGTGTATGTCGTGGGAGCGTAAGGAGGATATTTTATGGGCAAACGGGTAGCCATTGTCGGTTTTGGTCAGACCTATCAGCGAAGTTCCCGGAAAGACGTCAACGGCGTGGAGCTGATCAACGAGGCCGTCGTCACCGCGCTCGCGGAAGCGGAACTGACCATTCGGGATATCGACGCCATCGTCATCGGCAACATGGACCACTTCGAGGGGATCAACTACGTCGACATGTGGTCCGCGGAAGGATCCGGCGCCGTGATGAAGCCGGTCATCAAGGTGTGCACGGGAGGCACGACGGGGACGACCGTTGCCATGTGCGCTTATTATCACGTTGCATCGGGCATGTTCGACAGGGTCCTGGCGATCGGCTGGGAGAAGAATTCCGAATCGGACACGACCGGCGCGATCATCACGGCCTTTCATCCGGTCTGGGAGCGGCCGACCCTCGGCGGCGCCGTCGCCGGCCTGGCCATCGAGGCCAGCAAGTACATGCACAACTATGGCGCCACGGAGCGCGACGGGGCGCGGGTCGCCGTCAGGGAACGGCTTCACGCCCTGAACAATCCGTA
>CAZXMK010000437.1:0-2230 GCA_964641935.1 uncultured Syntrophaceae bacterium | reverse complement strand
TCTGCGGATACCTCCAACTGCCGTTTTTAGGATCATTCTTTTCCGTTTCATAAAAGTGTCACATGCGGAGCTTCCGGATGGGCACTCTTGGGCAGAAAGAGCAAAAAAAAAGCCAACACCCCCCGTATCGAGCCGTGCATTCCCCGGTCGGCCTCCACCCTCCCGTGATTTGGGGAAAAAAAAGCGACTCCCCGGAACCCCTTGCTGGCGCGACGGGAAGAGCCGACGAACCGGGACACGGCAGCGGGGCGGGTCTGGGGGGTGGACGCCCGAAATATGAAGCACCTGTTCCAGCGCCTGTGATTCACCTGTCGCAGGGGCGATGGGGGAGGCATCGGCAGCCCGTCACGAAAGAAAGTACGCTCACACCGAAACACCGTGAAAAGAAGGATCGTTGGGAACGGCAGTCCTCCACGCACGATCCGGATAGCCCGCTGGCAGAATTCCTGCAGTCCTCACTAGGGAATGCAGGCTCACGAGAACGGACAGGGAGAGGACGATGGGGGAAAAAAGACGCGCCGACACTCTACGGGAGGTGGGGGAGTTCGGGATTATCAGGATGATTGCCGAAAAATCCGCCCAGGGACAGGGTGTCGTCATCGGCATCGGGGATGACGCGGCTGCTGTCAGTTTCACGGCGGGAAACCTCGTTCTGTCCACAAGCGATATGCTGGTGGAAGGTATTCACTTCGACCTGTCGCTCACGGATCCCTTCCGTCTCGGAAGAAAGTCGCTGGCAGTAAACCTGTCAGATATCGCGGCCATGGGCGCGAGACCGCGCGCGTTTCTCCTGTCCCTGGCCATACCGGCTTCCTGCTCCGTCTCTTTCATAGATAATTTCACATCCGGCTTGCTCAATCTGGCGGATGAATACGGGGTGACGCTGGTGGGCGGCGACACCTGCGCATCTCCCCGCGGCCTGGCCATATCGATAACCGCCTTTGGAGAGCAGGCTCCCGAACAGGTTGTGCGGCGGTGGGGGGCCGGTGCCGGCGACCTGGTATTCGTCACCGGCACCGTGGGTGATGCGGCGCTGGGCCTGGAATTGCTCCGCCGGGGAGAAAGCGCGGGGCACCCTATCGACCGCCACCTGGACCCCCGGCCGAGGGTGCGGGAGGGGCGGGCGCTGGCAGAAGCGGGAATGGCCACATCGATGATCGACATCAGCGACGGACTGGCCGCGGATATGGGACACATCACTGACGCGTCTTCCGTGGGAGCGAACCTGAGCCTGGGGAAAATCCCCCTCTCCCGCTCCCTCAGGGAGCACTACCGGCTGGCGCCGGAAGAGATGTACCGCACGGCACTGAGCGGCGGGGAGGATTACGAGCTCCTCTTTACCGCGCCTCCTTCCAGGAGAGAGGCGGTCCTTTCCCTGTTCTCGGCTCTCCAGACTCCTGTGACGGAGATCGGCAGCATTGTCCCGGACCCGGGAGTACGCTTCCTCTCTGCGGATGGGGCGTCGTTCCCGGTAGCACGGCGCGGCTACGACCACTTCCGCCAGCGGCAGGCAACCCATTGAGCCCGGATGCGGCAGGTGACATCACCCCTGGTTCTCTCCGGCAGGGACCGTTCTCCTCGGACCACTCCGGATGCCGTTTCAGGAAGAAATGGAATGCGCCCTACGAATTCCAGTCCATTTCATTGGGGGGGATAATGGAATATTTCTTCATCTTCCGGTACAGGGTGGCCCGGCTGATGCAAAGATCCCGCGACGCGTTGGAAATATTCCATTTCTGCTTCTTCAGGCAGCTCAGAATGGCCGATCGTTCGGCAAACTGCACCGAATCGGGGGGCACCGTTTCCATGGCCCCCCCGCTGTCATCCTCGGCTTCCTGCTCAAGCGGAACCGACGGCACTACCTCCGGGGGCAAATCCTGGAGGCCGATAACGCCGCTTTCATTCACCGCGGCGGCATAGCGCAGCACATTGCGCAACTGGCGGACATTCCCCGGCCAGTCATAATTCAGCAGAGTTTCAAAGGCTTCGGGATCAATGGGATATGTGCCGTCCCCGCTTTCCATGTCGATAATGCTCTGAATGAGGAGCGCCTTGTCCTTTCTCTTCCGCAGGGGCGGCAGCGAAATCGTGATGCCGTTCAGCCGGTAGTAGAGATCTTCCCGGAATTTTCCCTGACGCACCAGCTCATCCAAATTGCGCAAGGTGGCGCAGATAACGTGCAGGTCAACGCGAATCGGGGTCTCGCTGCCGAGCGGCAGAATTTCCTTCT
>CAZXMK010000436.1:0-2231 GCA_964641935.1 uncultured Syntrophaceae bacterium | reverse complement strand
TTCGTCCTTGTCCTTCCTGTTTCCGCGGGAGCTGAGGTTCGGGAGACGGCGGACCTGAAAATCCTGGAGAAGGAAGTGACCGCAGGCACGCTGGTCTGTTTCGACCTCGACAACACCCTGATCCGGGCCGAGCAGATGCTGGGGAGCGACCAGTGGTGGGACGACGTTGTCTATGAGCTGGCCGCATCCGGTCTGTCCGGGCGGGATGCAACCATCAAGGCGTTCCAGATCTGGCTGCCGCTCCAGACAACCAGCCGGTTCATCCCGGTGCAGCCGGACGGCCCGGCAATCGTGCGCGGTTTCCAGGAACGGGGCGTCAAGGTGCTGGGACTCACGGCCCGTCCATCCATGATCGCCTCCCTCACTTACAGGCAACTTGCGTCCATCGGCATCGATCTCCGCCGGGGAGAACCCCGGAGCGAGCCCTTGAACCTGACCCTGAAAGACACCGCCCGCTACGAGAACGGCATCCTGTTTGTCGGCGAGCAGAACAGCAAGGGCGAGGCGCTGAAGGGCTTCCTGGCGGCAGCGGGGATGAAGCCCGCGAGGATCGTCTTCGCCGACGACAAGAAGAAGCATGTCGACGAACTGGAGAGGGTTTTGGCGAGCGGCCCCATCCCCTACGTCGGCTTCCGGTATGGCGGAGCCGATGAATGGGTGAAGCGCTACGACCGGGGCATTGTGGAGATCCAGAAGAAGTACCTGGGCCGCATCCTTCCCGACGACGTGGCGGCAAGGCTGAAATAAGATGAAACAATGCAAAACGATTCATACAAACAACCGCACGCTATAGTCCGGTGGGATGTCTCTTCGTCGGGCGTGAAAAATCGATGGGGAGGCCTTTGAAATACGTTTGGATTCAGGAAGAAGACAAGAGGCTCATCGAAGCCGCCGTGGACGTGATCCGACGAAATTTCCGGGACGAGAGGCACACCGTCGGGGCGGCCGTGCTGTGTGGTTCCGGGAGAACGTATGTCGGCGTCAACATCGATACGTGCGGGTACGGGCCTTGTGCCGAGCCTGTCGCCATCGGCTCGGCCATCAGCAGCGGCGAACGGGAATTCCTGTCCATCGTCGCGGTGGGCGGCTGGGATAAAGACTATCCTGTCTTGCCTCCTTGCGGGAACTGCCGGCAGCTCTTGCTGGATTATGCTCCCGAGATCATGGTCATCCTTCAGACCGATAACGGATTCGTCAAAGCAAATGTCCGTGATCTCCTGCCTGCCGCCTATGCCGGTTTCAACGGCAAATAGGGGTTGCGACCGGATTCCTTTCCAAAAAGAGCAAACAGACCGTTGACGGAATGCCGAATCAAGTCCATTTTGGCGACGGCGCATTTTCCCCTTTGCCGGATCGTGCAGTTCGTTGCGAGGGAGATGGATGGAAACGACGTTCCTCATCAAAGGCCTCATCATCGGATTTTCAATCGCCGCGCCCGTCGGGCCGATCGGTGTGCTGTGCATCCGGCGCACGCTGGCCGACGGGCGGGTTTCGGGCCTTGTCTCCGGCTTGGGGGCCGCGGCGGCGGATGCGATTTACGGCTGTATCGCCGGTTTCGGCCTGACTTTTGTCTCCGGCTTTCTGGTCGGCCGGCAGGCGTGGCTTCGCATCGCCGGAGGAGCCTTTCTCTGTTTTCTGGGCATCCGGACCTTTCTGTCCGGACCCGCCGAAAAGTCTGCCTCCGCCGCCGGGAGAAACCTGGCCGGCGCTTTCGTCTCGACATTTTTCCTTACCCTTACCAATCCAATGACGATTCTCTCGTTTGTGGGGATATTCGCAGGGCTGGGGATCGCAGGTGCCGGGGGGGACTATGGGGCGGCGGGCGCTCTGGTCCTTGGCGTTTTCAGCGGTTCGGCCCTGTGGTGGTTTCTCCTCAGCGGGGGCGTCGGTGCTCTACGGGAGAGGTTCACTCCCCGGGGGATGCGGTGGGTCAACCGGGGTGCCGGCGTGATCATTGCGGCCTTCGGCCTGCTGGCCCTTCTGGGGTAGGAGGGATGAAAAAGCGTCGAATGCACAAGGTGGGTGAGCCGCCGCGCGGGTGACAGCCGCGGTCTGGGAGGTCCCGCCTCCCGGGTATGAAGCGCATGTTCCGGCGGAGGACCGATCAGGGGGAATCGTGAGATGGACTTTGCAGAGTGGCAGTGGCTCTTCCCGCTGGCGATCACCGTGCACAACCTCGAGGAGGCGGTCTGGCTGCCCGCCTGGTCGCAGCGGGCCGGCCGGTGGCATCG
>CAZXMK010000435.1:0-2249 GCA_964641935.1 uncultured Syntrophaceae bacterium | reverse complement strand
CGTCCGGAAGTACTTCGGCGCCATCCCCGCACACGCGATCCCGGCGCATCACGTCACGGGTGAACCCGTCCAGAAGGGGGATAAGCGCGTGGAGCTGGTCGCCGACGCCAATCCAACCCTCATCATCGGCTGGCACAAGCCCACCCTGCCCTCCTTCGACGACTACGTGTTCGACGTCATCGAGGCCCTCCTGTCGAAGGGGCGCACGTCACGCTTCCACCGCTCCATCGTGCAGGGCAGCCAGATCGCCGAAGACGTGAGCGCCGTCAACGGGATGCCGGGGGCGCGCTACGCGAACCTCTTCATGGTCACGGGGACCCCGCGCCACCCGCACGACGCCGAGGAGCTGGAGAAGGCCGTCTACGAGCAGATCGAGAAGCTCAAGAAGGAGCCGGTGAAAAAGCAGGAGCTCGAGAAGATCATAAATCAGCTGCGCTCCGAGTTCATCAGGGGCCTCAGCTCGAATTCTGGCCTGGCCAGCCAGCTGTCCTACTACGAGATCATCACCGGGGATTACCGGTACATGACGCGATACGTCGAGATGATCGAGAAGATCGCCCCCAGGGACATCCAGGAGGCGGCGAAGAAATACTTCACGGAAGAAAACCGGACCGTGGCCGTCCTGGTGAAAAAGGAGAAGCCGTGAGACGAATCTGGATAGGTTGTATCGCTGTTCTGTGGATGGGCGCCGGTTACGCCAGCGCCGATCAGGCCGACGCGCCGAAGGACCCCGCGTGGACGGACCCCGACCGGCTGGCGTACGAAGAGATCCGTTTCTCCCCGCCCAAGCCCGAGCGCATTGTCCTGGAGAACGGGCTCACCGTCTATTTCCTGGAGGACCGGGAACTGCCCCTGGTGAACGTTTCGTTCGTCGTCGGCGCCGGGTCCGTCTTCGAGCCTCCGGGAAAGGAGGGCCTTGCGGAGATGACGGGCGACGTGATGAGGACGGGCGGGGCGGGCAAACTCACCGGGGACAAGGTCGACGAGGAGCTGGATTACCTGGCGGCCCCGATTTCCATCAACCTCGGCATGGAATACGGGACGGGGAGCCTTGCGGTGCTGAAAAAAGACCTCGCCCGGGCCTTCCGCATCTTCGCGGACATCCTCCGCGCCCCGGCCTTCGAGGAGGAGAAGCTCGAGCAGCAGAAGAAACTCAAGATCGAGGAGCTGCGGCGTGTCTTCGACAAGCCCCAGCGGCTGGCCTTCCGCGAATTCAAGCGGGCCCTCTACGCGGGCAACCCCAGGGGCCGGCTGCCCGAGATCGCGACCATCGAGGCGATCGAACGCGAGGACCTCGTGGCCTTCCACAAGACGCACGTTTTCCCCCGGAATCTCCGGCTGGCCGTAACGGGGGACATCACGAAGGAGGAGGCCCTGGAGCTGATCGGACGCCACCTGGGGGATTGGGATGACGAGGGCGATTTCGGGACGGTGCCGCTCCCGAAGCCGCAGGAAGATTCTCCCCTGTATTTCTACGCGAAGAAGGTGCCCCAGTCGACGGTGATCATCGGGACCATCGGTCCGGGGAAGGAATCGCCCGACTTCTATCCCTTCACGGTGCTCGATCACCTCCTGGGCAGCGGCGGGTTCCGTTCCCGCATCTTCCAGGAGGTCCGGAGCAACCGGGGGCTGGCCTACAGCGCGGGGAGCTTCTACGACGGGCGCCAGGGGTACGGCTCCTTCGGGGCGTATGCCATGACGAAGCCGGAGTCCACCGGCCAGGTCCTCGGGCTCATCGAGGGGATCCTGAAGGATGCCCGGGAGTCGAGGGTGTCGGCGCAGGACCTCCACCTCGCCAAGCGCTCCATCGTCAACAGCTACATCTTCTCCTTCACGTCGTCGCACATGATCGCCCTGCAGCACATGATGCTCGAGTTCCAGGGGCTCCCGACGAAGTTCCTGACGGAGTATCCGGCGCGAATCGATGCGGTGAGCCGCGAGGACGTCCTGAAGGTGGCGGAAAAGGTCCTCGACCCGAACAGGAGGACCGTCTTCGTCCTCGGCGACGACAGCAAGTTCGATGAACCCCTCAAGTCGTTCGGCACCGTCAAACGGCTGAAGTGAAGGCATGGCATGATCGACCAGGAACTATTCCGGAAAATCGCGAAGCGTATCGAAACCTACGAGACCGACATGATCCGCCTGCAGGCCGCCCTCACGGCGATCCCGGCCCTGGCGCCCGAGAACGGGGGGGACGGCGAGATGAAGAAGGCGGCCTACCTGGCGGAGTACCTCCGGGCCATGGGGAT
>CAZXMK010000434.1:0-2273 GCA_964641935.1 uncultured Syntrophaceae bacterium | reverse complement strand
CTGATCCTCATCCTCGGCATCGGACTGCTCGTGCACCGGATGGTGCTGGTGCCCCTGTCCCTGCTGTCCAAGTCCGCCGACGCCATCGCAGGGGGCGACTTCCACAGCAGGACCGGTCTCACGTCCCGGGACGAAATCGGCGCCCTGTCGCGTTCCTTCGATTCCATGGCGGAGATGGTGGGGATGCACACGGAAAACCTGGAGCGGCTGGTATTGGAAAGGACCGAGGAGCTGAACCGGTCCCACCGCGAGCTTGCCGAATCGAACCGCAGGATCCTGGAGAGCATCCGCTACGCGGAGATGATCCAGCACTCCATCCTCCCCCGTGAAGATGTGCTGCGTGCCCGCTGCCGGGAACTGGCCCTGCTCTACCGGCCTCGCGACATCGTCGGCGGTGATTTCTACTACTTCCGGGATTGCGGGGAATCCTTCATCATCGCCGTTGCCGACTGCACCGGCCACGGAATTCCAGGCGCCTTCATGAGTATGACCGCCAAGGCCCTCCTCGATCGGGCGGTGGACACAAAGGGGTGCGGCGACCCGGCCGACCTGCTGCGGGAACTGGACCGGCTCCTTCGGGAAACGCTCCACCAGGATGCGGCGGATGTCCCCATCGACAGCGGCCTGGAAATCGGCCTGTGCCTCTGCGCTCCTGCCCGGCGGCGCCTGGTTTTCGCCGGAGCCGGCATCGACCTCGTCTACACCGCCGGCGGCACGGCGGCAACCGTGCCGGGGGCCCGCCAGTCCATCGGCTACCGGCGCTCGGACAGGGATTTCGTCTACCCGGCCGCCGGTATCGACATCCAGGACGATACCGCCTTTTTCCTGGCGAGCGACGGCATCCTGGACCAGGCGGGCGGAGCCAAGGGATGGGGTTTCGGGAAAGTACGCTTCGCGAAGCTCGCGGAGAGGGTTTCCCGGCTCCCTGCGTCGGAATGGCGGGGGGAAATGGAAAAGGAAATCGCCGAGTATCAGGGAGACCGGCCGCAGCGGGACGACATCACCGTCCTGGGCTTCAGGCTGTGACCACCGCATCCGGAACCGGGGAGCCGGAGCCCTTCGTCACCACCACCAGCGCCTGATTCGCCGCTGCTCCGGGGGCTCCGCGCACACGGCGGGCGAAGCAGGATCGATTACGTCCTTTCCACGGAAGGAGGAAACTACCACGATGAATATCGCCAGCCTCTACGAACTGAAGGAGACCTTCAATACGGAAGGAATCCTCATCTGTTTCGCCGGTCCCTTCTCCCACAGCATCATTGAAGAGTTGGGCAACGCCGTAAAGCGCTACATGGAAGCCGAGCAGCTGACCAAGGATACCATGACGGACGTCTTCTCCACCTTCATCGAACAGACCCAGAACGTGCGCAACTATGCCCGGAAGAAGGCCGACGAGGGAAACCAGGAGCACGATTTCTCCAGCGGTATCGTGGTCATCGGCAAGAGCGGGTCCGGCTACGAAGTGAGTTCGGGCAATATTGTGGAGAAGGCTGATATCCGCCAGGCCCTGGACACCCTGGACATGCTCAAGGATCTTGACAAGAAGGAACTGAAAAGCCTGTACAAGGAAACCCTGAGAAAACCGGCGGCTGCCGGCGCCAATCCGGGACTCGGCCTCATCGATATGGCGAGAAAGGCTTCCCAGCCTCTGCGCTATACCCTGCGGGAGATGGACGACCGCTACTGTTTTTTCAGCCTCAAGGCCATCATCTAGGAGCAGTCAATGGAAACCCTTTACATAGAAGCCACGCGTTCGACCCCCGAAATACTGTTCGACCCCGTCACCGGGGTCTTGAGCATGTCCGGCGAATCCTATCCGGAAAACTCCTTCGAATTCTTCCGCCCCATTCTCTCCTGGCTGACGCGGTTCGCGGCGGTTCACCACGGACCCCTGACCCTCAACACCAACCTCAGCTACCTCAACACCGGGAGCACCAAATGCATGATGGACATACTCGACCTGCTGGAGGAGTGCCATTTGAACGGCAAGAGCGTGGCGGTGAACTGGTACTACGACGAAGAGAACCACCGGGCCCTGGAAACGGCGGAGGAATTCAGGGAAGAGGTGGGCATCCCGTTCAACATCATTCCCGTGAGTGAGGAGCCATGACCTGTTGTTCGGAAAAGGAAGATGCCTTCATCGCCCGGTTCGAGCGCAGGTTTGCCGAGTCGGTCACAGACTCTCCCCTGACCTTCGCGGAGGCGGAAGAGATCTTCACCGCCTACAAGGCTCTCCTTCGCCGCATGGGAAGAATCGCGAAGATCAGCGACAG
>CAZXMK010000433.1:0-2273 GCA_964641935.1 uncultured Syntrophaceae bacterium | reverse complement strand
TCATCGACGGCTACAATCTGATCCGGCAGTCGGACGTGCTGAGAAGCCACGAGCGCCAGGGCCTGGAAGCGGGCCGGAAGGCCCTCATCCGCATGCTGGCGGGCTACAGGAGGGTCATGGGGCACCGCATTACCGTTGTCTTCGACGGCTGGCTCGGAGGCCCCCCGCAGGAGGAGCGTGACCGGGAGGCGGGCATCGAGATCATCTACTCCCGGCGCGGGGAAAAGGCGGACGAAGTCATCAAGAGACTGGCGCGGCAACATGCCGAGGAGTCGATGGTGGTCACCTCGGACCGCCCCGTCATGGATGCCGCCGCTCGCGCGGGCGTCACGGCGATCGCCTCCCGGGAGTTCGAGGAACGGGTCCGCCGGGCCCGCAGTGCCCCGGCACAAGCCCCGGGCATGCGCGGCAAGGACGACGACGGGGACGACCCCTCGCCGAGAGGAACGAAAAAAAAAGGCCCCTCCCACCGCACATCCAAGCGGGAGAGGCTCAAACAGAGAGGGATGGAGAAACTCTGAAGTCAAGAAGCCGGGAAGTTCGGAAGTCAAAAAATCAGGCAGAATCCTCTTCCTTCAAGAGTTCTCGACTTCACAACTTCTTAACTTCTCAACGTCGCGTTGTTGTCCCCTGCCTGTCCGCACAGGTCAACCAGCAGGCGTTCGAGCAGAAGCCGCGCGTCCCGGCCCGTCGATTTCATGGCCACATCCACGGCAAGCACCCGTTCCATGTGCGCCAGCAGCTCCCCGTGGGTATACCGCGTCGAATTGCGCAGCGCGTTGTAGATGACGTAGGGGTGCTGGTTCACCAGGCTTGCCCCCTTCCCCAGTTCCGCCTGGAATGCCTTCACCGCCGGGAAGACGGCCCGCTGAAACCGGCCGAAGTCCATGTCGGCGCGGAACCCCTCGAGCCTGCCCGTGTCGAGCAGCACCTTCCCGTGGAAGAGAAAGCGGATTTCCCTCGTGATCATGGCCAGGATGACGAGGTGATGGACGCCCTGGTAGAGCAGATCGCCGAGACTGGCAAGGGCTTTCCGCAGATCGCTTCCCACCAGGGCTTCCGTCAGGTCGAAGACCGTGTCGTCGCGGGTCCGGCCGATCACCGTTTCCACGTCGGCCGGCTCGATGCGGGCCCTGTCCCCCGTGTAGGTGATCAGCTGATCGAGCGCCTCTGCGGAATCCCGCAGCCTGAAGCCCGTTTTCCTCCCCAGGACAACCCACGCCTCGGAACTGAGCGTTTTCCCCCTGCGTGCGAGCTTTTCCCGCAGGTTCTCCATCATGAGGCTGCGCTGTTTCGCCTCGCTGCGCGTTCGCAGAAATGCCAGCACGGCTCCCCTGTCGGCCATCACCTTGAAGAGCTTCTTCCGGCGGTCCACGGCATCGGCCGACACGACCAGGACATGGCCGGCGGGAAGGCCCGACAACAGGAGATCTTCAAGGGCCTCCGTCCCGCCCGGCCGGGCGCGCTCGGCACGGTTGTGCGCAATGCAGTGTTCCAGCACCCGGGGCAGCCATTTTTCCCGCTCGGCGGCCCCGTCCTCCCCGACCGCTTCCCGCCACTGTTCGTCGGTGATCCTCCGCCATCCCTCGTCGCGGAGCTGCTCGAGGCTCCAGCCCGCCACGTCGAGAAGGATCAGGAACGTGCGGGCCGCCGACGGGAGATCCGTTTCGACGCTGTCGGTGATTTTCTTCACCAGGTCGGGCAGAGAGGTTTTCGAATAGAAGAGGCGGGTTTTCCGCAGGACAACGGCCTTGGGGCCCGGAATGAGGGAGGGGGTCAGAAGGGCCTCGCACACGGCATGCACCCCGCCCGACTCGTCGTCCATCATGAACAGGCTCAGGTCCCGGTCCTGCTCCGGGATCAGCGCGTCGACGATCTTCCCCAGGGCCTCCTCCACGAGAAAATCTTCATCCCCGTACAGAAGGTAGCAGGGTGCTCCTTTCCCGTTCGCGATGTCCTTCAGGACGCTATCGAGGCTCTTTTCGGTGCCCGGCTCTCTCTGGCTCATGCCCTTGTTTCGCCTGTCGAAAAAATCATCCGCACGCTGCGAACGCCTGCGGGCAATGAACGATATACATCAAATGAGTGAAAAACGGGAGAGGAGATATTGCGGAAAGGCAATGGGCAAGAACTTCCGGTCGGGATGTCGTGTCCTGTGTTTTTACCCTGGACCCGCGGCCGGGCGGCCGCTTAAAGGATGACAAATTTCTTGATTTATTCCAACATCAATTCCGGCTCGTCCAGGACGCGGAACAGGTCCAAGGCCATCAGGG
>CAZXMK010000432.1:0-2284 GCA_964641935.1 uncultured Syntrophaceae bacterium | reverse complement strand
TCGATCCCGCCCGCCATATCGGAAAACGAAAGAAGATCAACACCGGCCGTTCGCCTGTCGGGACGTCTCCGGCGCGGCCGGCCCGAACCGGTCAGGCATGTATTCAAGGATGCAGGCGCCATCGGGCATCGGCGTCCTTTCGGCGATGCCGCCGGCGGGCAAGCGAGGGGCGGGTCTCACGGCGGGTAGTCCCCCGCTGGACCCCGTCGTGAATCAAGTTTGAGTGAGGGAGAAGGGTAATGGATCCAAAGAGTCTGATTGAAAAAGCAAAGCGGGAAGGCCGAACCGCTCTCACCGAGGCGGAATCGAAGCAGGTGCTCAAGTGCTACGGCGTTCCCGTCGTGGAAGAGGGTGTGGCGAAGACCGCCGGGGAGGCGGTCCCGCTTGCGGAAAACATCGGGTATCCCGTCGTCCTCAAGGGACTGGGGGCGAAGCTGACCCACAAGACGGAGAGGGGACTCGTCCGTCTGAATATCGGAACCGGAGAAGATCTGCTCGCCGCGGCGGACGCAGTGGCCCGTGCGGCCGGAGCCGACCTGGAAGGCTATCTCGTTCAGCCCATGATCGGCGGCAGGCGGGAGTTTGTTGCGGGGCTCTTCTGCGATCCCCAGTTCGGCCCGGTCGTCATGTTCGGCCTGGGTGGCATTTTCACGGAGGCCCTGGACGACGTCGTCTTTCGGATCGCCCCGGTCAGCGAAGAGCAGGCGGAGATGATGATCGGCGAGCTCCGGTCCTCCAGCCTTCTCCAGGCGTTTCGGGGCGACGCTCCCGCCCGCCGGGAGGAGATCGTAAGGACGCTGGTCGGGTTGTCCCGTCTCGGCATGGAGATGACGGACGTCGTGGAGGTGGATGTCAATCCGCTCATCATCGGCGCCGATGGACGGGTCACCGCGGTCGATGCCCTGGTCGTCCTCGGGGAAAGGCCGGTTCCGCCCGCCGCCCGGCCCCCCGTCGCAGGCCGGGACGTCTTCAAATTCTTCAACCCCCAGTCCGTTGCCTTTGTCGGCGCCTCGTCCCAATTCGGAAAATGGGGGGAGACGCTCTTCACCAATGTCGTGGCGGGCGGATACGAGGGGAAGATCCATCTCGTGAACAACAAGGGGGGAGAGATCTTCGGCCGCCCGGTGTACCGGTCGGTGACGGAGATCCCCGGGGACGTCGACCTCGGGGTCGTAACCGTTCCGGCCGCCAATGTTCTGGGGCTGATTCCGGAATTCAAGGCCAAGGGCATCCGGTACATGCTTCTGACGACCTCCGGATTTGCGGAGCTGGGGAGCGAGGGGAAGGCCCTCGAAAGGGAGCTGGTCCGGCAGGCCGACGAGGCCGGCGTCGTGATCCTGGGGCCCAACACCATGGGCCTCGCCAGCCCGCATGCGAAATTCAACTGCGTATGGGCCCCCTACAGCCCGAAGCCGGGCTCGATCAGCATGATTTCGCAGTCCGGGACCATGGGGTCCATCTTCCTGCATTTTGCCGAGGAGGAAAACTACGGCATCCGGGCGTACAGCGGCACGGGGAACGAGGCGATGATCACTATCGAGGATTATCTCAGTGGATTCAGGGAGGATGACCGGACGAACGCGATCCTGCTCTTTATCGAGAGCGTCAAGAACGGTCCGCGGTTCTTCGAGGAGGTCTCCCGCGTGTCCCGGAACAAGCCGGTCATCATCCTGAAGGGAGGAAGGACGGAAGCGGGCCAGCGGGCGACGGCAAGCCACACGGGATCCCTGGCCTCCAACACCCGGGTTTTCGAAACGGCCTGCCGGCAGGCCGGAGCCGTGCTGGCGAAGCAGCCCCTGGAGCTCTTCGACCTCGCGGCGGCCTTCTCTTTCCTCCCTCTGCCGAAAGGGAAGCGGGTCGCCATCATGACCATGGGCGGCGGCATGGGCGTGGTCGCCACGGATGCCTGCATCGAGTCCGGCCTGGAGATTCCGCGCCTTCCGGAGCATGTGATTTCCAGGATCAATGAGCTTCTCCCCGACTACTGGAGCCGCTCGAATCCGGTCGACATGGTCGCCGTTGCCGATCTGGAAGTTCCCCTGCGTGTCATGGAGGTGCTGGCCTCCTGGGACGGCTGCGACGCCGTGTTCCACATCGGGACCGGTGAGCGGGGATTGTTCGGAGGGAAGAAAGTCCGGATTTTCAATACGGTCCATCCGGGAGCCATGCCGAAATGGCTGGAGGACAGCGAGCGTCTCATTGCAGATATATACAGACAGTTTGTTGCCCACACGATCACACTGATGAAGAAATACGAAAAACCGATCCTGGGCGTGTCGATGGA
>CAZXMK010000431.1:0-2291 GCA_964641935.1 uncultured Syntrophaceae bacterium | reverse complement strand
TGCGCTGCTCCACGATATCCGAGTAGCGCCGGGCGTATGCGGCCAGGTCGGAGAGAGGATCCTGGGTGATGGCGGCCTGGAATCGATCCTTCGCCCGGTCGAACTTCTTTTCGAGCATCAGGGAGACGCCGATCTGGAAGTCCGCGGCGGTCTTGTAGGCGGGGTCCAGCTTCTTGGATTGCTCGAAGGACTCAATCGCCTCGCCGTGTTTCCCTTCCCTGGCGAGGATCATCCCCCGGAGGAAGGCCGTCTTGGCGGGATAGATGTTGTTCTCTTCCGCCATGGCGAGCCATTTCCTGGCCTCGACTAGTCTGCCCGTCTGGTAGAGGGCATCGATCAGCTCGATGACCGCTTCCTTGACGGACGGCTTCATGGTGGAGGCCGCTTCCAGGTGGGGTATCGCCTCCGGTGTGAGGTTCATCTGCTTGTAGGTCAGCCCGAGCCAGAAGGCGGCCTCCGAAGAGGCAGGATTTTCTTCCCTGACCTTCTTGAAGGTTTCCAGCGCCTCCTCGTAGTCGTCGGCCCTGTACTGCTGAATACCCGCCTGAAGGCCCGATGGAGCCTGTGCAAACAGTTCCTGGGGAAGGAAGCAGCAAAGGAAGACCGTCAGGATGAGGAAGATCAGGGAGTTTGTTTTCATCGGCAGATCCTTTCTCGTGGAAGCGGTGATGACAGGTTCGGATTCGCCAGCAATGCAGAAAGGTGCCCCCGCTGATCATGACGGACGGGGTTGTTGACGGGGCCGGGAAGAGACTTTTTTTTAGGATTCAGAGCGATCATTCCCTCGACGGGTACCGTGAACAGTGTTTCGTAAACTGCACTGTAGATATATTTACATGCCGTATAAGAGTCAAGCAGAAATGCCCTGAAAAAGCGGCTACCTAACGAATAGGTGTATTGTCCACCTGTTTGATCTTACAGGAATGAGTCATCATCCGATGAAAAGGGATTGAACCGCGGTGGGGATCAGGCGGGGTTCTGCCGGAAACCCTCGCGAGGATCGGAGATCCGCGGCCTCGGGAAAGAAAGACGCAAATGTGCGGTCGTCGTATTTTTCGAAAAGGGAGAGGGATTACAGGATGTTCAGGATCGCAAAAAGGACCATCCCGAGGATAAAAATCACCGCGGGCATGGGGCGTTTTTTCAGGTGCTCCGGGATGCTCCGGAGGGAAAAGGTTTTCTCCCTGCCATGGAGCATCAGGTAATCCGTCGCCAAGAACAGAACGAGAACCGCCGGCCCCTTCTGGAGAATGAACCAGGCCATGGCCGCGCCCCGCGAGCTTCCCGCGGGAGCCCAGCCCGGTACGGCGAAGAGGAACCAGAGAACGGCGGCCCAGAGGACGCCGTACAGTGCGAATCCGTGGGATCGTTTCATGGGTCTGAGGGGTACCATGGATTGCGCATTTCCTCAAGTTCCGGCGTTGTTTTTCCTCGACTTGCAGGCGTGCCCGCTGCCGGGGCGGGGCGGTTCGGGAGTTTTTCTTTGACACCCGGGGAACGTGAAGATAAAAAAAGCAAAAACAACGGGGAGACGATGCATGACCCGGGCAAAGCCTTCTTATGAAGATGTCTCCTGCCGCTACTTTCAGCGGTCCGGGAGGCGCAACACCAGAGCCCTTCTCGAGGCGGCGGCCCGGAGGGCGGAGGAGGCGGGCATCCGGAATGCCCTCGTGGCGACGTGCAGCGGAAGAACGGCTTTCGAGGCCCGAAAGGTCTTCCCGGCGCATATCCGGATCATCGCCGTGACCCATTTCACCGGCTTCGAAAAACCGAACCACCAGGAACTATCCGAGGCGGACCGCCGGAAGCTCGAGTCGCTCGGCGTTTCCGTGCTGACGGCCCAGCATGCCTTCGGCGGCGTCGGCCGGGGAATCCGGAAGCGACTGGGTACGTACCAGTTGGAAGAGATAATGGCCTTTACCCTCCGGATCTTCGGCCAGGGGACGAAGGTTGCCGTCGAACTGGCCCTGATGGCATCCGATGCGGGCCTCATCCGGACCGACGAGGACGTTATCGCCATCGGCGGCACGGAAGAGGGGTGCGACGCCGCCCTGGTCATCCGGCCCGCCAACAGCTCGAGCGTCTTCGACCTGAAGGTGAAGGAGATCATCGGCAAACCCGCATCCTTCTGAGGGAAGGCGGAATCCGAATCTTCGATAACCAGCCTGCCGGAATGGTTTCGAAGCATTGGCCTCCGGGTTTCATCCGGGGGAGAGCCTGCATCTGCCGGCGTATTTTCTTCAGGGAGGTTCCATCATGATCCGATCGGCCATCCAGATCCTGTGCGCAGC
>CAZXMK010000430.1:0-2297 GCA_964641935.1 uncultured Syntrophaceae bacterium | reverse complement strand
CTATTGCGAGGAACTGAAGAAGATTCTGTCGGAGACGGCGAAGTCTCTGAAATCGTCCGACCCGGCGGTCCACGAGAAAAGCGCGGCGCGGCTGCGCAGCTTCCGTGAGCTGACGGACCGGGGAGGGGTGGCTCTGGAAAACGTCCGCGCGTCACTGATGAATCAGGGAGAGGCATTCTCGGCGGCCCGCGTGATGGGCAAAAAGCAACTGGACGCCTGCCTGGAGGATCTGACGTGCGCCGTCGAGACCGGGGATCGGGGGAGGGTGACGGCACGTATCGGTGATCTGCGGAACAGTATTCAGATTGCCTCACGCGCCGTAGCGCAGGCGAAGAAAAAGCGTGCGCAGGAGAAGAGGGCCCGCCTTGAAGGGGTCGGCCGCGGCATGTTCACAGGGCTTATGGGTGTCCCCGGTTTCCAGAAGGCCCTGGCGGAACTGGCTCAGCGGCGACGTCCAGGTTTGGCGAAGGCCCCTCCGGCCCAGAGGTTTCCCACCTACACGGCAACTTCCATCATTAAACCGGGACCGCCGTTGAAGGGAATAGTGTCTCCCTCGCCGGCGCCGATTGATGAGGAACAGGATTTCGTCGAGAAATACGGACAGGTACGTGACCTTCCGCTCAGGATTATAGCGCCGTTGGGCACGGGGGTCGTGTTCGACACCACGTTGGACGATGCGGATTTCCGAGGAGGCAGACCCGCGGATTCCCCTCTCCCTCTCGTATCATCGAATGCTGGTATTACCTCCGCATTGCGCGCCTACGCCGCGGCGAACGGCGAGATCCGTTATTCCTACGAGGGCGTGCGCGCATCGGTTGCGGCGCTCTATGACCGTGTCAACGCCGAGCTGGGAGAAACACCGTCCGTTGCCGCATTGAGGAAGAGGTTCATCGACGGCATGGTTCTTACGCTGCTGCATGGCGTGGTTTCCTACGAGAGCGAGGGATATTTCGCGGGGGCCGCGCCCGAAATCGCCGATTTTCGGGGCAGAATCCTGGATTGGGGGACATTCGGCGAGGATGGCGTCACACCCAACTTCATGAGCGCCTCCCTGTGGCCGCCGCAATCGCTTGACAATGTCCTGTATGGGTACGACGCATTACGGGAAACCGCGAAAGCATACTGGTTGTCCCGCCTGGAAAAGGTAAAGAAAGAAGTTCGTGCGGTGAGGAGCGAGGCAGTATCGGAACTGCAGGAAGAGATTGCTCTCCTGACGGGAGGTTCCACGGAAACGGGCAGGCACCAGGAGATACTCACCCGGGTGGATGAAATCATGGAGTATCTGGACTACGGGACCCCTCTTTCGGACGAGCCGAAGGAAGGGAGCTGCTTCACGGTGCTGACCGGTGATTCGGAATTCTTCGGCTTTGCCGTTGAATATTTGGCGAAGGTGCCGGAACTCGATCTGGACTACGCGCGCCGGGTACTGGACAATCCGGGCGGATACTACAAGGAACAGAACGATATCCTGTCCCGAATCCTCGAAAAGGTGCTGACTGCAATGCAGAGGAGTGACGAGGAATACCCGGGCTGGCACTATTCCGCGGCGTGGAAATACTATCGGGTCTACCGTTCGTTTTTCGAGAGTATCCGCTCACGCGCCGCCGCGGGGCTCAAGGGCCTTGCCGCTGACACGGCCCGGGTGGAGTACCTGGCATCCCGTCAGACCTCTGTGGGCAAGCGCTACGCCGCGACTCTCCGTACCTATGGCGAGCTGTATGCCGAAATCGTCAATGGATATTTGTACGGCGCCTTTGTCAAGACAGCCGTGGGCCACCTGCGTACCGGGTGCGTCAAGAAAATAGTGGTGACCGACGCCTACCTCCCCCTGGTGGCCATGCCTCCCGGTTACGGGGCGTTCGGTGAGGCGGCGCGCGCCGATTCCGTGAGACTTGAAAGGCTCGATGCCCGCCGCGAGCAGGACTTCTTTCTGGCCGAACCCCGGATGGGACTTTTGAAAGAGTATCGTATGGAAATGAACCCCGCCGGATTCGGGCTCGGCGCGCACCTTTACTCCTACAGCCTGTTTCCCGGAGAGACCGTCACCCTGGAGACGCGGTCGCTCCATCGTATGAAAAGCACCGAGACCGAGAGTACCTCGGAGAATATCTTCGAAGAGACCGGTTCCGAGACCATGGCCGACTTCACCAAAGAGCTGAAACGACAGATACAGGCGGAAAACAAGGCTTCACAGTCGTCTCAGAAGTCACTGGGGGGAGATCTGGGGGGCAGTTTCCTCGGCATTACCTTCGGTGCGACGGCAAATGGAACATGGTCCCGGCAGGAGGATGAGCGGA
>CAZXMK010000429.1:0-2301 GCA_964641935.1 uncultured Syntrophaceae bacterium | reverse complement strand
GAGGATCTGGCCGGATGGAAGATCGACGACCCCGCCATGATTGATGTTCTTCGCCGAGAAACTGAGCCTGCCGCCAGGCACGGACGCATCCCCAGGGACACCGGAGCCGGCGGCGGTGGTAATCGTACCGGCGCTGTCAATGGCAACCCTGCTCGGCCTGAAGGATGCGGACGAATCCGAGTAGGAGCCCGTTGTGATTCGGGCAGCCTGAAGATTCAGGTCCCCTTGCGTCCGAACGGTTCCCATGCCCTGGAACACCATATCGTTGTCCGCAAGGAGGTTCACGCTGCTGAATCCGTCAAAAAGGATATTCCACTTACCGGCCGTTGTCGTGGAACCGGCATCCACGGTAAGTGCGCCCCCGGCCAGGGTAAGCGTTCCGGTTTCCTCCTGCGGGGCAGTGGAAGAGAGAGAACGGGTGCTGTTCTTGACAACAACGTGCGGAGCTCTCAGGACAACATCGCCTCCCCCGGTCCCCTCAATCAGACCGGAATCCAGAGTCAGAGAATTCTCCAGGGAGAGGGTAACGGGAGTCGTGAAGCGGATACCGGCAGCCCCGATGAGTTCCAACGCGGCGAGGGAACCGAACCTGTTCCAGATGCTTTCCGGAAGATACAGGGAGCCGCTACCCGTCTCGGCTGCGGTAAACAGTATCCGGTTCGAAGAGAGACTCAATTCCGGGGTCACCATATCTCCCCGCAGATCGAGGCCGGTTGCAGCAATGCTCACCTTGCCCGAGGCACGAACCAGGGCGCCGTCGCCAACCGTCACTGTGGGAGAGATGAGGATACCATTCACCGTCCTTGCGGTCTGGGGCAGGAGAAGGGAAACTGTCCCTCCCCCCTCTGTCGCGACCGCCTCGATCCGTGCCGTATCCTCCAGCGTTATGGCGGTTGTTGCCGTCAGGACAATACTATCGGCAGCAACGACGCTCCCTCCATGCAGGGTGATACTGTCGGTGCCACCGTCACCCAGTGAGACCTTCGAGAAGCCGGACCCGGAGAGCAGCATGCCGGACACCCTCATTTTCCCCACCATGGCAGCAGGGATCTCGGTTTCGAAATAGTAGGGAATGCCGGTATCTTCTCCGGCATCGGCGGTGACGTGTATTTCCCTGCTGGACAGGGTGAGGCTCCCGCCACGGTAGCCGGGAAGGGGTGCTGCCGCGACTGAACCTTCCAGGATGGTCGTTGCTCCGCTGACGGTGATGGCGCCGGCGTTACCGGCAACCATATTCCGTATGTCGAAGTGCCCTTCTTTCAGAACGTCGGCAGCGCGTCGCACGCTATAGGCGCTGAACGAGGACGGATGGAGATCCGTTCCCGCGGTGGTGGCGTATCCCGCCACCACACGGTATCCTTCGGCTGTTACAAAGCTCTGGCCCGAAGGGAGGCTCGCACCCAGCCTGCTGACAATGAGCGCTCCTTTCTCGAACGCATACTGCTCGGGAAGGAGGGAGTAGAAGCCGGCCTTCAGCCCGATGCTTTCGTCGGCCTCCAGGTAGACAGCATCTCCGGGAAGACGGACCGAGTTGTCCGGAAGGATTACGTAGCGGTCAGCGCGGACCTTGGTCCCTCCGGGACTGGTACCCTCTCTGGCGATGGGGTTGATGGACCCGTCAATACCGGGGGTGAACAGGTAGGCGAACATGCTCCCCCCCCCGGAGGCGTCTATCCGTGCGCCATCATTGACTATGACCTCGCCGTCCATACTCTTTACCGCAATAGACACGGGTTTCGATTGTGAGGCATCTTCGAACGTAGTGGTGAGACTCCGGTTGGCAGAGCGGTCCGCAAGCCACCAGGAGAGGTCCGTGTCGCGCAATACCCCGAGATTGACCGCCGTGACGGCGGCGGTGGAGACAACGCTCCCGTCGGCAAGAAGAACCCTTTTCCCTTTTCCGTCCAGGGTAACGGAACCCATGGGAGCGGCCAGGTACCCGCCGTGCTCAATGCCTTGCGCGGCCTCTATGGTGATGCTTCCCATGGCGGAGTATACCTTGTCATTCGGCGCATCCTCTCCGGGAAGGGTTGTAATCTTGCCCGCGCCGGAAATCGTGAAGTCGGTTTGGGTAGTCGGATACATCCTGGAGGCCTGCATGGTCAGGTTGCCGGATGCCGTCAGTTTTCCGCTCGTCACATCGTTGTCACCCGTGGGATCCTCGTAGTATCTGTCCGTGAACGTCAGGTCATGGGACGCCTCCAGTCGCGTTTCCCCGAAACCGGAGAGCCTGATGTTTCCCGTCACGTCCAGCCACTGCGCTGTCAACCGCAGTTCTGCCGTCCCCTCCGTCGAAAGGGA
>CAZXMK010000428.1:0-2312 GCA_964641935.1 uncultured Syntrophaceae bacterium | reverse complement strand
CTTCACGAGCGAGACGATGTCGATTTCCTGGACCCCCATCTGCCGGACGCCCGAGTTGCCTGCCAGGTCCGACCGCTTGACCTGCCCGGAGATGAACAAGCAGGGCGTCGAATCCTGCCAGGCCGCCGCCACCCCCGTGATCGCGTTGGTCCCCCCCGGACCGGTCGTGACGAGGGCAACCCCGAGGTCGTCCGCCACCCGGGCGTACGCCTCCGCGGCGACGGCACATGCCTGCTCGTGGAGGCAGCCCACGTAGCGGATGCCGGCGCAGCGCCCCAGGGAGTCGTTCAGATGCATCACGCCGCCTCCGGGCAGCATGAAGACGTGGCGTACACCGGTGTCGGCAAGAAACTGGAACACAAAGTCGGAAAGCTTCATAGGGGATCCGTACGCGAGAGCATGCAAGGGTTCATGAGATGCTATCCGCCAGGATGCGGTCGACCAACTCCCGGACCGCTCCCCGGCCTCCAGGCTGGATCGTGACGAATTTCACCGCCTTCCTGACACGGTCATGGGCGCTGGAGGGCGCGGCGGACAGGCCGGCCAGGGCCAGCGCCGGCAAATCGTTCACGTCGTCGCCCATGAAGCAGACCTCGGAAAGATCGAGCCCCCGATTCTCCGCAAAGGAACGCAGGGCGGCCGCCTTGTCCTTGCAGCCCTTGAAGACGTCGGTGATGCCCATCTTCGATGCGAAGCGGTCGATCAGCTCGCCGCTCTCGCCGGAGATCAGGGCAAAGACGAGCCCGGCCCTGGTTCCCAGGGAGATTCCCATCACGTCATAGAAGGAAAACCGCTTGTATTCGGCCCCTTCGGGACCCCAGCAGAAGGTCCCGTCCGTCAGCACCCCGTCTATGTCCAGCGCAATGGCCTTGATCTGCGGCTTCATGTCAGCCCTTGCGCCTCAGCTTCTTCATGATCGGGACTTCCCGCTCCGAAACGCGCTTGACGCCGTCGCCCATGGAGATTTCCACGAGCCGGATGTCCCGGACAAGACGGATGACGCCGCTGGTTCCCAGGGAAGCGGCATGGTCTGATCCCCACATGGCCCGCTCCAGGGTGATGTGCCTCTCGACGGCGCAGGCCCCCATGGCGAATGCCGCCACGGAGGAGGCAAGGCCCGTCTCGTGGCCCGAATAGCCGATGGGAACCCCGTAACGCTCGCGGAAGAAAGGGATCACCTTCAGGTTCAGCTCCGAATAATCCGCCGGGTAGGTGCTGCAGGAGTGGAGGATGACGAGGTCCTTCTTCCCCAGGACTTCGACGGCATGATCGACCTGCTCCAGGGTGCTCATCCCCGTGGAGATGATCAGCGGACGTCCCTTACTGCGGTAGTGCCGGAGGAGTTCGTCGTCCGTCAGCGAGGCGGAGGCGATTTTGAAGCAGGGCACATCGTACTGTGCAATAAAATCAATGGATCCCTCATCCCAGCAGGAGGCAAACCAGGGGATATTCTTTTCCCGGCAGTACCGGTCGATGACATCGTATTCTGGCTTCTCGAATTCCAGGCCGTACTTCAAATCCCGGTTTGTGTCGCCGAAGGGGCTTTCCCGCGGCTTGTCCAGCTCTTCCGTGGTATAGACGACGTCCACGGTGCGCTTCTGGAACTTCACCGCGCTGCATCCCGCCACAACGGCCAGGTCGATCAGCTTCTTCGCGATCTCGATATCCCCGTTGTGGTTGATCCCGATCTCCGCGATGATGTAGCAGGGATGGCCGTCGCCGACCAGGGTGTTTCCGACTCTGACTTCCGCCATGTCATTTCTCCGTCTGTCGGTTTGATATTCGGTTCCACAGCATCGTCTTTCCGATGGCGCTGTGAAGGTTGATCTCCTGCCCCAATCCAAGCTCCGAGGCCGCTCTCGAGGTGTCCGGAACATACCGGGCCGGTGCGGCACCCCGCATATTTTTCCCCAGGACCGACACCTTCAGCGGAGGGGCGTGCCGCCGGGAGACCGCCCGGGCAATCTGCCGAATCGTGACCGGCCTCTCGGATCCGACATTGTACGGCCTGCCGGATACCCCCCGGAACAGGATCGTCCATAGCCAGACGGCAAGATCGGCCGCGTACAGGTAAGAACGGACGGCCTTTCCGTCTCCCTTGACGACAATGGTGCGGCCGTCCAGGGCATCCCGGATGAAATCCCCCGCGGCAAAGCGCCCATCCAACGGGAGATACGGCCCGATAAAGGAAAAACAGCGGGCGACCTTGGCCTCGAAACCGCATTCCTCCGCCCGGAGAACCGCCAGCGTCTCCATGATCCGCCGGACGTGGTGATAGGCGTCTTCCACCGAGGCGGGATCCCTGGAGCCCG
>CAZXMK010000427.1:0-2314 GCA_964641935.1 uncultured Syntrophaceae bacterium | reverse complement strand
GATCGAGCGGATGCAGGAACAGGTGAAGCGTAAGCAGTTGACCCAGCCGGAACTCCTCAAGAAGGTCCTCCGGGAGTCCATGGAGGAAATCCTCATGTCCGGTACGGCACCGCCCGTCTCCGCTCCTGCCGGCGGCTCCCTCGTCATCATGGTCATCGGGGTGAACGGGACCGGGAAGACGACCACCATTGGCAAGCTGGCGAGGGCCTACAAGGGAGAGGGAAAGGACGTGATCCTGGTGGCGGCCGACACGTTCCGGGCCGCAGCCATCGAACAGCTCGAGGTATGGGCGAACCGGACGGGATCTCCCCTGGTGAAGCAGCAGGCCGGGGCCGATCCCTCGGCGGTGGTCTTCGACGCCATGAAGGCGGCCTCTTCGGGCAGGCAGCAGGTGGTCATCATCGACACGGCAGGGCGGCTCCACACGAAAGTCAACCTCATGGAGGAGCTGAAGAAAATGAAGCGGATCATGGGCCGCGAGCTGCCCGGCGCGCCCCACGAGACCTACCTCGTCCTGGACGCCACGACGGGGCAGAACGCCGTTTCACAGGCCAAACTCTTTCACGATGAGATCGGCGTGAGCGGAATCATCCTGACGAAGCTCGACGGGACCGCCAAGGGCGGCGTTGTGATCCGCATCGCCCGGGAGTTGAAGATTCCCATCCGGTACGTCGGGGTCGGCGAGGGGCTGGACGACCTGCGGCCCTTTGACGCGGCGGAATTCGTGGAGGCGCTGTTCGACTGAAATCCCCGGCCGGACAGGGAGAAAGGCCGGGGAGGGGCGGAGGCGAAGAGGGTGGAGCGCATCTTTGCCATCGGAGACATCCACGGCTGCCGCTCCCTGCTGGAGGAGCTCCTGGGCAGGCTTGATCTGCGACCGGAGACAGACACCGTTGTCTTCATCGGGGATTACATCGATCGCGGGCCGGATTCCCGGGGCGTCGTCGAGACCGTCCTGGCGCTCCGGCGGCGGATCCCGAAAGTCGTCTGCCTGATGGGGAACCACGAGCGGATGTTCCTGGACTACCTTGAAGATCCAGCGTCGGCGGCGATGTTCCTGGGAAACGGCGGTGTCGCCACGCTCCGCTCCTACGGGCTCTGGAAGGGGGAGCCGGTGGGAATCGACAATCTTCCGGAGGAGCACCGGCACTTCTTCTCCTCGCTGTCCCTCTGGCATGAGACGGAGCAGTATCTCTTCGTCCACGCAGGCCTGCGGCCGGGTATCCCCCTGGCGGAGCAGGATCCCTGGGACCTCGTCTGGATCCGGCGGGAGTTCATCCATTCGTCGGTGTCCTTCGGCAAGACCGTTATTTTCGGCCACACCCCCCTGCCGGAACCTTACGTGGACGGGACCAAGATCGGCATCGACACGGGGGCGGTCTACGGCGGCCCGCTGACCTGCGTGGAACTGCCGGCGATGCGGTTCCACACGGCGCAAGGAGCGGAGCATTGACCCAGCCATTGATCCTGGAGTGCATTCCCAACTTCAGCGAAGGACGGGACCGGAAGGTCATGGAGGCCGTGGCGGCCGCCCTGGACGCCTTTCCGGGGATCCGGCGCCTGGACCTGTGCCTGGACCCGGACCATCACCGCAGCGTCCTCACCTTCCTGGGAGAGCCCGAGGCGATGGTCCAGGGCGCCCTGGCCGTCTGCAGTCGGGCCCTGGAGCGGATCGACATGCGTGACCACCGGGGCGGACATCCGCGGATCGGGGCGGTGGATGTGATTCCATTCGTGCCCCTCGGCGGGGCCGGGATGGACGTTGCCGTGGAGGCGGCCCGCCGTTTCGGGACCGCCTTCGGGGAAGAGTGCGGCGTGCCCGTCTTCTTCTACGGCGAGGCGGCCCTCAGGCCGGAGCGGCGACAGTTGCCGCAGTTGCGGCGGGGAGGCTACGAGGGACTGCGGGAACGGATGAAGGATCCCGCCTGGCGGCCCGATGCGGGGCCCGTGTCCTTCAATGAGCGGTCCGGGGCCTCCGCGGTGGGTACCCGGATGCCGCTGGTGGCCTTCAATGTGAATCTGGATTCGGACGACAGGCACCTGGCCCGCCGGATCGCCGGCAGGATCCGGGAGTCCGGGGGCGGCCTGCCCGCCCTGCGGGCCATTGGGGTGTTTCTGGAGAGCCGGGGTATCGCCCAGGTGTCTATGAACCTGACGGACTGGCGGGTAACCCCCGTCCGCGCCGCCTTCGAGGCGGTGAAAACAGCGGCGGCGGAAGCGGGCGTCCGCGTCCTGGAGTCGGAACTGATCGGACTGGCACCAAGGGGGGCCTTCGCGGGCGTGAATCCCGGAGAGATCAGGCTGGTGGACTTCA
>CAZXMK010000426.1:0-2315 GCA_964641935.1 uncultured Syntrophaceae bacterium | reverse complement strand
TCTGGGCCTGGTCGAGGATCATGTCGAAATCCTCCATGGTGAATCCCCGATACGGCTCCAGTTCCAGGAGCTGATCGATGCCCAGGTGTTCCTTCAGGACGAACTTCACGTCCCGGTCATCCCGCTTGTAAAAATTCTGTCCCATGCAAAATCCTCCGCTACAATCGACACCATTCATGAATGAAGCGCCGCCCGTCGCAATTCCCCGCGGACGGCACCGTATGATTCCCACCACAGATTTCCGGAGCGCGGCTGTGATGCGCTTACTTGCCCTCCAGGCTCATTTTGATGTGCGACTGGACCTTTCTCTGGAAGAGCCTCCTCAACAGGTAACCGCGCGTGTATTCCGCCGCCTTCGACAGCTCGATGGAGATTTCCATGTTCTCCTTCAGGCTCCGGTCCCGGACGATTTTCTCCCGGATCGTGAATTCCTGATCGATCATCCGGTCTCCGATTTTCAGGTATTCGACAAAGTCGTCCCAGCAGTTCTCGAACTGCAGGATTCTCTTCAGGACGTCCTTTCCCCACAGGACGTCTTCATGGTTGTAGAGCTCCCGGCCCTCGTCATGGATGTAGGGCATGATGAGCCCCATTTTTTCCGCCGTCTCCAGCTCCTGTGCCGTCAGCCCCGTCTGCGACAGGAACTCCTCCCGGTTCATCAGCCGGCTGTCGACGGCGTTCGCGGGAGGATTGAAGATCACATCCTCCACGGATTCGGCCTCCTGCAGGCTCAGGCCGCTGTCCATCCTTCTCAGGATGTTCTTGATGATCGACAGGGGAAAATGCCGGTTTTCCTGCAGGTAAAGGATGGTCTGGAGCGTCTGGACACAGCTCTCGTCGTAATGCGAAAGCAGCTTGCCGACCTTCTCGGGAACGGGCAGCAGGCCGTTGGCGACATAATAGCGGATGGTGGATATGGGCACGCCCGTCATCTTCGACAGCTCTCCGATTCTCAATCCCATATCATTTCCTCCTTCCCGGAATGAATTCCGTGCCGCTGCATAGCCGACTTCCCGTTCCCGAATCAAGGATTCCCGGCATCGCCGGGAGGAGGCCGGCTCCCTATTTCGCCTTCCGGGCCGCCAGCTCCTCGTCGCGCAGCACCCGGCGCAGGATCTTCCCCACGGCCGTCTGCGGCAGGGCCTGCCGGAACTCGACGTATTTCGGAACCTTGTATGCGGCGAGCTTCGCCTTGCAGAAATCGGTGATTTCCTTCTCCGTGGCCGTCTCGCCCTGCTTCAGGACCACGAAGGCCTTCACCGTCTCTCCGCGGTACGTGTCCGGGATCCCGACGACGCAGGCGGCCTGCACCTTGGGATGCTGGTAGAGGACCTCGTCCACCTCCCGCGGATAGATATTGTACCCGCCGGCGATGATGACGTCTTTCTTCCGGTCGACGATGAACAGGTATCCTTCGTCATCCAGGTATCCGATGTCGCCCGTGGACAGCCACCCGTCCCGGATGACCTCGGCCGTCGCCTCGGGATTGTTGTAGTACTCCTTCGTCACCTGGGGTCCCTTGAGCAGGATCTCCCCGGCCTCGCCGAGTTTCAGGTCTTTCGTTCCCGTTTCGACGTCAACGATGCGGCAGTCCACCTCCGGCAGTGGGATCCCCACGCTCCCGAGCTTGGTCTTCCCCCGCCAGGGGTTGAACGTGGCCAGGGCCGACGTCTCGGAGAGCCCGTACAGCTCGACGATCGAGGAGCCGGTGAGGGCCTCCCACTGGTGGATCGTCTCCAGGGCGACCGGCGCGGCCCCGGAGAAGCAGCCCTTGATGAAGTCCATCTTCGTGGATATGAATTTCGGGTGGTTCAGGAGCCCCACGAACATCGTCGGGACACCGCCGAACAGGGTGGGCTTGAAGCGCAGCGTCAGTTCGCAGATGGTATCGGGCGTGGGCCGGGGAACGAGGATATTGGTCCAGCCCCGCATGATGGCGTTGTTCATCATGTCGGTGTAGCCCGCCACGTGGAAGAAGGGCAGGACGGCCAGCAGCCGCTCCTTCCCGTCTTCCGTATCGAACAGCCAGGCCCGGAACTGCTGGGCGGCAACGCTGGAGTTGGCGTGGCTGATGACGACGGCCTTGGAGACGCCCGTCGTGCCGCCGGTGAAGATGAAGGCCGCCGGATCGTCGAAATCGACTTTCGTGTCCGGTGGCGACGAGGAGGGACCGGCCAGGAGGGCGCTGAACTCGTAGACGCCGCTCTCCGGAGGAATATCGAAATGCAGGGCGGCGACCTCCTTGACCAGGGGATCGTCGCCGGCGTCGGCCGGCAGGTAGTCCCGGGCGTGGCAGACCACCACCTTTTCAATCT
>CAZXMK010000425.1:0-2317 GCA_964641935.1 uncultured Syntrophaceae bacterium | reverse complement strand
TCGTCCTGCATGCCGCCGAGCTGGGGGATCAGGGCGTCCTCGACGAAGAAGACCTTCGGCTCCGAGTGGTTGATGATGTACCTGATCTCGTCCCCCTTGAGCATGAAGTTCAGGGGGGTGATGACGGCCCCCAGCTTCATGAGGGCCCACCAGTAGATGACATAATGATGGCAGTTGTGGGACAGGATGGCCGCCCGGTCGCCCTTGCCTACGCCGAGCTTTGCCAGGCCGTGGGCACAGCGGTTGACGGCCTCATTGAGTTCCCGGTACGTGAAGTTCCGGTCGCGAAAGCGGAGGATCCGGCGGTCGGGGGTGCGAGCCGTCGAGCGGACCAGAATATCGCCGACGGCGGTTCTGCGGATGACATTCTTCTGGCGAGACGAGAGCGAACTCATGGAAAAAGCCTCCTTTTGGCCGAAGTCCCCCCGATAGGGGGCAAAATCCCCCCCGGGGAAGGCGTAATCTGGGGTTGAGAAACCGAGGCAGGGGCCCCGGCGGGGCCCCTCCTGTCCTGGTTGTCAGGGTTGAATGGAACTGCCTTTCAGGCAGGCTTGTAGCGGTCCAGGCTGTCCCGGGCGATGAAGGCGCGCTGCATCTCCGAGGTGCCGTAGGCAAGCTCGGCGAAGCGGGCGTCCCGGTACAGGCGCTCCACGGCGGCTCCCTTGACATACCCGTGCCCGCCGTGGACCTGCATGGCCAGGTCCGCGATCTTGTTGACGGACTCGCTCGTGAAGAGCTTGGCCGAGGCCGTGAGGATCGGGGCCTCCGTCTCCTGGTGGTCCGTGCTCCAGGCCGCACGCAAGGTCATCATCCGGCCCAGGTCGTTCAGGGTGAACATGATGGCGAGTTTTGCCCCCACGCCCTCAAACAGGCCGATGGGCTTCCCGAAGGCCTTCTTTCCCTTGCCGTGTCCCGTGGAGACCTCCATGCAGGCGACCCCCAGGCCCACCGACATGGCCGAGAGCGACAGCTTCAGCCACTCGGTGATCCGGCCGAGCAGGGCGTATCCCCCGCCGACCTCACCCAGGAGCGCGTCCGCGGGAACGGCGCACCCCGTCAGGCTGATTCCCGCCGTCGGGGCGCCGCGGAGACCCATCGTCTCCACCGTCTCGCCCACGGCAAGGCCGGACGCGCCCCTGTCCACGACGAACAGCGACAGGCCCTTATCGAGGCCCGCCTCCCGGTCCGTCCAGGCCAGCACCAGGAAGGCGTCCGCCACCGGGGCGTTCGTAACCAGGTCCTTCGAGCCCGTCAGGACCCAGCCGTCCCCCTTCTTCTCCGCCTTCGTCACCATGCCCGAGAGGTCCGAACCGGCGTCCGTCTCCGTGCAGGCCAGCGCGCCGATGAGATCGCCGGCGGCGATTCCCGGCAGGTAACGCGACTTCTGCGCCTGGGATCCAAAGCACTGAAACGCCATCCCGAAGGCCGTGGCCGACGACATGGCCGACAGGTACACCGCCGGACAGGCCTTGGCCACCTCCTCGCCCGCCACACACTGGCTGACGAAGTCCGCCTTCAGAAGGAGATCGAAATATCCCGCCCCCGCCAGCTTCTTGAACCGGGCCCGGAGGATCTCCGGGACCTTTTCCTTTGCGGCCGTATCCAGCTCCGCCGCGGCGGGTGCGATCTCTGCCTTGCAGAAGGCCGTCATCCGCCCCTGCAGGTCTTTCTGCTCATTGGTCAGTTCGTAATCGATCATGATCCTTCACCTCCCTCACATCATCATGAAGCGGGCGACGATCATGCGCATGATGTCGGATGTCCCGCCGCCGAGCTGCCCCAGCTTCGCATCCCGCATGCCCCGCTCCACCGGGTATTCGTGAATGTACCCGTACCCGCCGAACAGATCCACGGCGGCCGAGCACATCTCGAACCCCTTGTCGCCCACGTACATCTTGTTGACCGAGGCCAGGAGAGGATTCAGCATCACCCCGTTGTCCTTCGAGGCTGCGACCCGGTAGACCGCCAGCTTCGCCGCCTCCAGGAACACCCGCATGTCGGCGATCCGGTTCTGGATCGACTGGAACTCGCCAATCGTCTTGCCGAAGGCCCGACGCTCGTTGGCATAGCGGGCGCAGTTCTCGATCATGAACATCCCGCCCCCCAGGAAGGGGGAAAGCAGCGTGCTCCGGTCCCACTCCACGCCGCCCAGGGCGATCCGCCAGCCGGCGCCCTCGCCGCCCAGGACGTTCTCCACAGGGACTTCGCAGTCCTCCAGGAAGACTTCCGAGGTGGTCGAGCACTTGCAGCCCATCTTGTGCATCGGGTTTCCCGTCGAGAGGCCCGGGGTGTCCCCGTCGACGATGAACGTCGTGAT
>CAZXMK010000424.1:0-2318 GCA_964641935.1 uncultured Syntrophaceae bacterium | reverse complement strand
ACGACATGCTGGACGTCCTCGACCAGATGCAGTTCGACATCATCGAGGTCGACAAGACGATCTCAGCCCGAAACCGCCCGGTCATCATCATCACATCCAACGCCAAGAAGGACCTCTCGGACCCCTTCCTGGGACGCTGCAACTTCCACCACATCGCCTTCCCGGACCCGGACATGATGCGCCTCATCCTGGACGTCCATTTCCCGAACCTGAACCGGGAGCTGGCGGACGTGTGCATCGCTACGTTCTACCGCCTCCGGGAGTTCACGGGGATCGAAAAACGGCCCGCCACGCGGGAGCTGATCAACTGGATCCGCGCCGTCAAGGCCGATCCGGACTTCAAGGTGTCGTCCCTGAAGCAGGGCGGCGTGCCCTACCTGGGGGTCCTCTTCAAGAAGAGCCTGGACCTGGAGAACGCAGGCCGGCAGCTCCGGATGCGCGCATAGGGAGCAGGACGTGTTCGTCGAATTCTTCTATACCCTCCGGGACCGGGGAGTTCCCGTCAAGCCCACGTCCTTTCTGAAACTCCAGAAGGCGCTGGGGATGGGGCTCATCTGCTCCGTGGAGGACTTCTACACCGCCGCCCGGTCGATCCTGGTGAAAAGCGAGCGGTACTTCGACACCTACGACCAGGTGTTCGCCCACCACTTCCGGGGGGTAGTCCTGCAGGAGCCGGAGGACGCGGAGCTGTCCGAGATGGCCCGGGCTCTCCTGGAGCAGTGGCTGAAGAGCCCCGAGGACGTCGCGGCGGCCCTGGGCATCGAACAGGAGAAGCTGGCGGAGATGACGCCGGAGGAGCTGATCCGGTACTTCTTCGACCGCCTCCGGGAGCAGACGGAGGCCCACCACGGGGGCAACCGGTGGATCGGCACGAAAGGGACGTCGCCGGTGGGCCACTCCGGGGACCACCCGGGAGGGATGCGGGTGGGCGGGCGCTCGCGGAACAAGTCGGCCATCAAGGTGGCCATGGAGCGGCGCTACCGGGACTACTCCCAGGAAGGCCCCCTGACGGAGAGCCAGATTGGCGAGGCGTTAAAGAAACTGCGCCGGATGACCCCGGCGGGCCCCCGGGACGTGGTGAACGTCGACAAGACCATCTACGAAACGATGCGCAACGGCGGTGAGATCGACATCGTCTTCGACCGCCGCCTTAAAGACCGCCTCAAGATCATCCTCATGATCGACAACGGCGGCTGGTCCATGGATCCCTACGTGGCCATCGTCCAGACCCTCTTCAATTACGCCCGGAGCCAGTTCAAGGACCTGAACCTCTACTACTTCCACAACACGATCTACAGCCGCGTCTGGCAGGACCCCCAGCGCCACAGGAAGCCCGAACGGCTGGAAGAGTTCATCCGGAAAGACCCGGAAACCCGCCTGATCTTTGTAGGCGACGCCAGCATGGCCCCCTACGAGCTGATGCACGTCAACGGCTCCATTTACATCGATCAGAGGGAGCAGCAGGCCAGCGTCGACCGGCTGAAGTTTCTCGCCCGGACCTTCCGGCACTCCGTGTGGCTGAATCCCCAGACCGAGGACGAGTGGGGCTACACCTGGACCGTCGGGGTCATCCGCCAGGTTTTTCCGATGTTCGAGCTGTCGCTGGATGGGCTGGATAAAGCGGTTCAGTACCTTATGTCCCGCCATTGAACGACGGGCTGTTGAAAACAGGCCGTCTGCTGCGTTTCCCTCATCCCCAGCCACTCGACGTACGGATAAAGTACGCCTCGAGGCTGGGAATTTCGGGGGCCTTGCATCCGACCCGTTTTGAACAGCCCTTATCCTGATTGGAGTACGCCTCATTCCTCAGGATTTGCACGCCTTGCCTGCGGGCTTTTTTCGAGGTCGTCTGAACGCCCGCTCTGCTTCCTTTAATCCGATTTGAACAGCCTGAAAATGCTCATCGAGGGCAGTTGAAGAAAGCCGATCTGCGTCGTTCCCCTCATCCTTCGCCATTCGACGTACGTTACAAGTACGACTCATGGCTCAGGATTTCGGGGCCTTTCATCCGGACATTTTTGAACAGCCCGCCATATGCTTCCGGCAGGGACGTCCCAATTGCTGCTCTGGAACCGACTGGCTGCGATCCTGCTACTGGCCGGTTCGGTCAGGGCGCGGGGGCTGCCACGGGGGCTTCCGCCGTCGCGGACGCTTTTCCCGCGATCCGTCGTCGACGGCCCGTCAGGCAAGAGGGATGGGAAAAATGTCCCAATTGCTCCTCTGGAAACCCCCGGTCGCGCCCCCGCGAACGTCGGTCGGGGAGGGGGGCTTCCCGGAGCGCGAATAGCGGCTTTTTCGGGGCACCCTGCCGTCGCAGC
>CAZXMK010000423.1:0-2318 GCA_964641935.1 uncultured Syntrophaceae bacterium | reverse complement strand
ACCACTTCGCCAACTCCGGAACGACGCTGTCCCAGTATTGGCGGGAGGCGGAACGGTGCATCCGGAAGTGCCGCGACGCGGGCATCAGGATGTGCGGCGTCGTGAGCACAATCTGGGGAAGCCCCATCAGCGGCGCCACGAGGCTCGAAGATGCCGTGGAGTTCACGAAGCGGTGGCTTTCCATCGGCGCCAGCGACATCGAACACGCGGACCACGACGGCTCCGCCTCGGCGGCGGATGTTTACCGGTACTTCTCCATGGTCATGGATGCCATGCCCGATCCGGAGGCCCACCTCTGCCATCTTCACGAGACGAAACGGGTCGCCTCCTCCTCGATCCTGGCGGCCCTCCACGCCGGCATCGCCCGTTTCGAGGGAACGCTGGGCGGCCTGGGCGGCCAGCCGGCCAATTTCCTCGACGACTGTCCCGTCCGGGGAACCGGGGAATACTACTACAAGGATCACCGCTACGTGGGCCTCGTGACCCTGGAGGACCTCCTCGTTCAGATCGACGAATTGGGAATCGAGCACGGCTACGACGTGGACCGCATTCTCTGGCTGGGCAACCGGATGGAGAAGACCATCGGCCGGCGGCTCCGCTCCGAGGCGATCTGCAACGGCCGGACGGAGAAGGGCGGGAACCCCCAGTTCCGCCGGCCCGGCCTCCGGAAGCTGATCGAACGGGAAGGGGAGGGGCCGGGATGTCTTGTGCCTGCGGAATGGCCGCAGAAGGCGGTTCTGCCGGAGAAGTGGGGGCCCTCGGTTTGGGCGGTGGAATGAAAATGAAGGAAAAGAGAGGGAGTAATCAAATCAGATTTCAAATCAGATTTCATTATTCGTATATTTCTGATTCGTCTGACTATTTCCGGATCAAATGGACCGACGTGGCCTTGAAGGATGAGCAGATGAAATTTCCCTCCGCGAGGGACAGGTTTTCCACCGAGGAGGCCGTCACGTAGGCTGTGATGGGGAAACCGCAGTCCATGGCAACCTTGTAAAACAGGCCCATGGGGACGACTTTCACGATCTTCCCGGGAAAGACGTTCCGGGCGCTCGCCCCGTCCCGGCAGGAGGAATCGGTCGTCAGGGTGACCTGCTCCGGCCGGATGCAGCACAAAACGGAATCCCCCGCCTGGCCGGTCCCGACCGCTTCGATTCTTCCGCCCGGAACCTGCACGAACACCGTGCCGGTCCCGGTCCCGACAATCTCCCCCGCCAGGACCGTCTCCACCCCGACAAAGGAGGCGACGAATTCGTCCCGGGGATGGTTCATGATGTCTTCCGGCGAGCCGATCTGTGCGATCCCGCCGTCTTTCATGACCGCAATGCGGTCGGAGAGGCGCAGCGCCTCGACCCGGTCGTGGGTGGCCATCACGGCGGTGGTTTTCGTCTCGCGGAGGATCCGCTGGAGGTCGTCCATCAGGCCTTCCCTTGTGGGCGGATCGAGGGAGGAGAAGGGCTCGTCGAGAAAAATGACCTCCGGCCCGATGGCAAAGGCCCGGGCCAGGCTCGTCCGCTGGGCCTCCCCGCCGGAGAGTTTCCGGGCATGGCGGCCTTTCAGGTGCCCGATGCCGAATTGCTCCATGCATTTCGCGACGGTCCGGCGGATGATCTCGCGGTCGGCTCCACGGAGTTTCAGCCCAGATGCCACGTTGGCTTCGACCGTTCCGTCGAAGAGAAGCGGCTCCTGGAATACCATGGAGATCCTTCTCCGGTACTGCAGCAGGCCGTTTCCGTCCGCGACCTCCGCTCCCCGGAAGGAGAGGGTGCCCCGATGCCGGGGCAGCAGGCAGGCCAGCACCAGAAGCAGGGTCGATTTCCCTGCCCCGTTGGGACCGATGAGGGAGAGGAATTCCCCGCTCCGGACGTCGAGGCCGTCGATCTCCAGAACACGGACCCCTCCGCGCCGGACTTCCAGATCCTGGATCTCGAGAATGGCTTCGGCAGGGTTCATCGCGGCCTCTGCCTCTGCTGAATGCCTGTCAAGATGGAGTTGATGACAAACGCCAGGAGCAGCAGGATGATCCCCAGGGCGATTGCGATGTCGAAGTTTCCCTTTCCCGTCTCCATGACCGTGGCCGTCGTCAGGACGCGCGTGTAGCCCTTGATGTTGCCGCCGACCATGATGGAGGCACCGACCTCCGAGATGACGCCGCCGAAACCCGCCATGACCGCCGCCAGAAGAGGGAGCTTCGCTTCTTTCATGAGCATCCAGACCATCTGGAGACGGGTGGCCCCGAGGGCCAGGATCTGGAGGCGCAGGTTTCTGGGGAGGTGCTGGATGGCCGCCAGGGTGATCCCCATGACGATGGGCGTGGC
>CAZXMK010000422.1:0-2323 GCA_964641935.1 uncultured Syntrophaceae bacterium | reverse complement strand
GCATTGGAATGGGAAAAGCCGGACATTGGATAGCATTACGCCATGGAGGGTGTCAATCCCGACGGCTTCGGGAGAGCCGTTCTCCCTGCCGGCTCGCTTCTTCATTCCGTTTCCGGTCCCGGGAAGTCGGTGAAAACGCCGTCGACACCCATGTCCATCAGGGATTGGAAGTCCTCCTCCCGGTTGACGGTGTAGACAAACACCTTCAAGCCCCTCCGGTGCGCCCCGTCCACGAAGCGGGAGCCGACCCGGTCCAGGCGGATGTGAACGGAAACGGGGGCCAGCTCCGCCAGGAGCCGCTTCGAGGGGAGGATCGGAGAGCGCGTCAGGAGTCCCCGGGGGATCCGTGGAGCCTCCCGCCTGGCAACGGCCAGCTCGTGGTGCAGAAAAGACGAAAAAAGAACGTTCCCATGGCGCCATCCCAGGTCCCTTGCATACCTCTCCACAAGGGCCGCCGCCGGGCCGGCCGTACCGGGTCCCTTCAGTTCGACGTTGACCGCGACCCGCCGGTCCACCAGGTCCAGGATCTCGCGGAGAAAGGGAATCTTTTGTCCCTGCCCGGCATCCAGGGAGCGCAGATAAGAAAGGGAGGAGGCCATCACCCGGCCCCGCCCGTTCGTGGTCCGCTCCAGGCGGGAATCGTGGATCACGACCAGCTCACCCTCGACGGCATACACGTCGATCTCGATGCCCTCCGCCCCCAGGGCGATGGCCTCCTCGACCGCCCGCAGGGTGTTCTCCGGGGCCCGGCCGGAGGCTCCGCGATGGGCAAAACGGAAAAGGCGGCCGGCGGTGGGACGGGGTTCGAATAGATTGGCCGTTTCCCGCATTGTCTGCTCCACGATCACCAGGATGCCTGCGCTTTCGTCAATACATGAGGGAAGGACGCCCGGACTTCGCAATGCGGCGCCATGGGACTCGCAGGGAAGTCAGGCCGTCGCGGAACCCCGGACGAGCACCTTCAGATCCGGGAAGACGGCGCGGTCCCCGTCCCAGGCATAGGAAAGGATCTCCAGGCCGAGGATCTTCAGGGACTCCACCAAGGCTGCCGGCAGGGCGTCCGGAACAGCCAGGGCCAAGCGTGGTTTCTCCGCCAGGGAAACGCGGTCCACCAGGAGTCCCGCCGCCCCCCCGAGGATCTCATCCTCCCGGATGCCCGCCAGGACCCTGAACAGTACGGTCATGCGACCCTGGCGGTCCACGGCGAAGCAATCCCGCCCGTCCCCGTTTCCCGCCCTGATTCCCAGCGAGCGAAGGGCCTCCGCCAGGTCCCGGGCGGCCAGGCCCCGGTCGCAAACCCGGGCAAGGCTGTCGGGAACCGGCAGGGAGGCATCCCCGGTAAATTCCTCCCGAAAGGCCACTTCCGGAAAGGCAATGGCGAGCTGCTGGTCCCTCGAAGCGGCCAGGTCTTTCATTTTCTGTACCTTGCGGACAAACTGACCGAGCTGGCGGACAAAACGGGGGGAGAACAGGGCGCCCACGACGGCCACCGTCGCCCGCTCGTCGCCGTCCTCCATCAGGGCCCAGACGCCGCGGTAGCGGCTCCCGAACAGGGTCTTCCCGATTCCCTTCCGGCTACCCCCGAGGCGGCCCCGGTGGACGACATAGATTGTCCCTTCCAGGTCACGGGCCAATGCGCCGCCGATCTTCCGGTCGATTCCCCGGATGGGGAAGTTGATCTCGCAGGTGATGGCGACGCGCCCTTCGGGCACCGGTTTGCCGATCCCCAGGACATTCCAGTGATTCCTCTCCTGGACCCGCTTGGAATAAAGCCAGAGGCCCAGTTCGTCCGACCAGTGCACGGAGGCCCGGAAACTGGCCCCGGGGTGTCCCACCCGGACAGGCAGCCGGACGTCCGCAACGGCGCGAAAGCTGCGGTTGAACTGTTGCTGGCAGCGCCGGATGGTGGCTTCGTCCTCGATGACCTTCAGCATGCTTTTTTCCTTTCCGACCGGACTCCACTCCGACAGGCGGGACCCCGGAACGAAACGGCTTTTCCCAAGGGTTGCTTTTTCTACCATGGGAAGGCGGTCACGGCAACGCACATCACGCGAATACAGAAGAATTTCTTCAAGAAAGGCATCGGAAAGAATGGATCACGACCGGCAAATAAATAACGATGATATTCTTAATTGACTTTTTGCGTAACTATGTTTATTTGATACTCGCACAATGAAAACGTTGTTATTCTATTGGAGGTGATCAAGATGACTTGGACAAGCCTGACACAGACTTGGCACTACGTTGAAAAGTGGGCATCAAAAAAGCCGGAGGCCGAGGCCCTGGTCTTCGGTGACGAGCGCCTCACCTGGGGTGATTTCAA
>CAZXMK010000421.1:0-2327 GCA_964641935.1 uncultured Syntrophaceae bacterium | reverse complement strand
CTTCGCCGTGACCCACATCACCATGGGAACGGCGGGAGTGGGCGGCATGAACTACCCCGTGGGCATGGCCATGGCCAAAATCTGGAACGCCAACATCAAGGACATGAAGGCTGTCGCCATCGCCACAGCAGGTGCCGTCCAGAACATCGACATGATCCGGACGAAGGATATCGAAGTGGCGGTCTGCAGGGCCAATGAAGCCTACCGCGCCTTCAACGGCCTTGAGAAATACGAAGGCAAGCCCCATACCTGGCTCCGCGCCCTTACCGGCGGCGTCATGTTCGACGCCAAGACGGTGGTGGCCCTGAAAGACCAGGGGATCAAGACCATCGCCGACTTCAAGGGCAAGAGAGTTGCCGTCGGACCCGTGGGAAGCGGCGGCGAGCTTGACGCCCGGGAAATTCTCGCGGCCTACGGCCTCACCTACAAGGACATCACTCCCGAGTACGTGGAAGCAAGCCAGGCGGTGGACATGATGTCCGACGGCCTGATCCAGGGCGCCATTCTCGGCTTCACTCCCGGCGCCTCCGCCATCAGCGAACTTATGGTTACCGGCAAGGTCATCATTCTTCCCATCGAGGAAGAGGGATACCAGGCCCTGAAGAAGATCAATCCCCTCATCGACAAGAGAGTCCTCAAGGCCGGAACCTACCCGAACCAGGATTACGACGTGGAAACCTGCGGTGACCCCGCCGACCTCATCATCACCAGGGAAGACATCCCCGAGGACCTCGTCTACCAGATGACGAAATCTCTCTATGAGAACCTCGATGGAGTCCGCAGCGTGGCGGCGGCGGTCCGCGGCTTCGGCCCCGACCTCGTGGCCGAGCCCGACAAGATGCTGATTCCCTACCACCCCGGCGCGCTCCGCTATTTCAAAGAGGCTGGAATCCTGAAGTAAGGAACCGAACGGGATACTGCACGGAAAATCGCCCCGGCGGGCCTATGCCGCCGGGGCGATTTTTTTTTCATTCCGCCAGCGGAATAAAATTGATCACGGGTACCTCGTAGGGGTGGACCATCCGTATTATCCGTTCCACCTCTGGGCGGTCTTCGGTACGGCACCGGAATTCCGCCTTGATCTCCGGCGCTGCGGAGAGCTTTCCGATCTCGCCGTCATAGGGAGAGGCGCCCTCCAGGGGCATCCATGTCCCCGTTACATTCATCAGGGCCATGACACAGGCATAATGCCCCTCCCGGAGGAAGCCTTCCCGGTCCAGGGCATCCCGAAGGGCGGGCACAAACTTCTCCGGGAGAAAGACTTCCGCTTTCAGATATTCCGGCATTCTATTCCTTCCCCGCAGGCAGGGCCTTGGTAAGCTCAGGAATGAAGGAGACGGAGACGGCCTCTCCCTCGGCGAAGATCTGCCGGGCGTCGGGGTTGTCCACCTGGACGAGGATCTCTCCCAGCTCAGTGGAGACGAAGGATTCGATGCTGTGCCCGAGGTAGACGTTGGTGGTCACCCGTCCGTCCAGGATCCCCTGTCCGGGAGGTAGAAGGGTCAGCGATTCCGGGCGGCACATGACCAGGGCGGAATCTCCGGCTCTGAGGCCCGGGGAGAATCGGGGAAGGGTGAAGGTTCTTCCCCTGACCTTGACGGTACAGTGTTCGTCCACCCCCGCCACCTCGGCGGGGAAGAAGGCCACCTTGCCGATGAACCCCGCCACGAAGGCGCTTGCAGGGTCGCGGTAGACCTGGTGGGGCGATCCGATCTGCACGATCTTCCCTTTGTTCATGACGATGATCCTGTCGGAGAGGCTCATGGCCTCCACCCGGTCGTGGGTGACGTAGGCGGCGGTGATGCCGAGGGATTTCTGGATGCGTCGGATCTCCACCCGCATCTGTTCCCGGAGCAGGGCGTCCAGGTTCGACAGGGGTTCGTCCAGCAGGAGGACCGCCGGTTCCACGATGAGGGACCGGGCCAGGGCGACCCGCTGCTGCTGCCCCCCCGAGAGCCTGGAAGGCGGGCGCTTCGCCAGGGCGTCGAGGCCCACCATGCCGAGAAAGCGCATGACCTTCTCCGTGATCTCCTTCTCCGGCATCTTTCTTAGCCGGAGGCCGTAGGCCACGTTGTCGAAGACGTTCATGTGGGGGAAGAGCCCGTAGCTCTGGAAGACCATGGCGGTGTCCCGTCTGTTCGGGGAGAGGAAGGTGATGTCCTCGCTCCCGATGAGGACCCGGCCCCTGGTGGGCAGCTCGAACCCGGCGATCATGCGCAGCGTGGTGGTCTTGCCGCACCCCGACGGCCCGAGGAGGGTGACCAGCTCGCCGGGGGCGATGACGAAGTCCGCCTGTTCCACGGCGGTGATATCCTTTCCGGACTGGG
>CAZXMK010000420.1:0-2336 GCA_964641935.1 uncultured Syntrophaceae bacterium | reverse complement strand
GTAAACGTCTGGTGTAGACATCTTTTCATCCGCGCCTTCCCGGGTTATAGCTCCCGCCAAACCGAACAACTCAAGACGGGAGTGAGAGGATGACACGAGCAGAGCGGCGGGCCCATTGGCACTCAATCATCAGCAACCAGGCAACCAGCGGCATCAGCGCTGCCGCGTATTGCCGGGAGAGCCGGATCAACCTTCACCTTTTCTACTCCTGGCGCCGGCGCTTCCGGGAAGCGGCATGTGGCGATGCCGGAGGATTCATCGAGCTGAAAGCCGAGAGCTCCTTTGATAACGATGCGGGGATCTGCATCCGCCTGGCCACGGGGTTGTGCATCGACGTGGCGCGGGGCTTCGATCCCGCCACGCTCTGCGCCGTCATCGCCACGCTCATGCGGCACCGATGTTCGGTCTGACCGCTGCCACGCATATCTACCTGTACCGTGGTGCCTGCGATATGCGCAAATCCTTCGACGGCCTGTGCGGCATCATCCGGACTCACCTGCAGGCCGATCCCCTGTCCGGATCGCTCTTTGTCTTCGTCAACCGGCGGCGAAGCATGGTGAAACTCCTTTACTGGGACCGGGACGGACTCGCGCTCTGGTACAAGCGCCTGGAGAAGGGGTGTTTCTGTCTCCCGACACGCTGTCCCGAAGACGGCCACATCGAGCGCCGCGACCTGGCCATGCTCCTGGAGGGAATCATCCCGAAAAACGTCGAAAAAAGATACGATAAATGCACATAAATGCTTGCTATACATACGAGTATGTGCTAGACGATCCTCCATGATATCGGACATTTCCCAGGCGAATGAGATCATCGCGCAGCAGAAATATCATATCGAGGAAATTACAAAAAAACTCGAATCCACCCAGCGCCAATTGACCATCCTCCAGCACCAGATGGAGCTGATGCTCAGACGTCTCTATGGACGCAAGTCCGAAAAGATCATGCCCGGCCAGCTCCTGCTCGAGTGCATGCCCGAATTCTTTGAGCGGATCTCGCAAGAACAACCGGCAGCGCCCGTTCCGGTACCCGAAACGCCGGCGGCACCGAAGCCGAGAACGTCCCGCCGTAACTTCGGCCGCATCCCGATTCCCGAACACCTGGAACGGGTCGAGATCCTCCTCGACATCCCCGAGGAACAGAAGATCGACGGCGAGGGGAAACCCCTGAAGGGTAAGCGTACGAGCAAGGCGTCTTGAAAAGGATTTTCAGATTGAGTAGATTGCGGCAGTCAGCGCGAGTTGCCACCTGTTCTTTTCCAACATGATACGGGAAGTCAGCACAGAGAGAGCGTTTCGGATAGCCGTACCGGTTATGCCGTCGCCGGGATGATCAATCCGTACTTGTCTTTCGGAAGGGGTTCCCACACATCGGGCAGCAATTCCCGCAACCGGGAGACGGGATGGCTCATAATCCGCCGGAGCAGATCGTCGAAGTATTCCCAGGGATTGATGCCGCGCCCTTTGCAGGATTGGATCAGGCTCATGTACAGGGCCGCCGCCCGCCCGCCCCGCTCACTGCCTATGGTCATCCAGTTCTTTCGTCCGAGGGCGATGGGGCGCATCGCATTTTCCGCGAGATTGTTGTCCGGTCGAAGCCACCCGTTCTCGAGATACCGGCAGAGGGCGGCGCGTTGATTCATGGCATACTCGACGGCCTTGCGGAGCGGCTCCGACGGGATGGTCTGCTGCTGCAACTCGGTAAGCTTCGCAAAGATCCCGTCGAGGATCGGCCGTGCATACTCCTGGCGGTAGCGGCAGCGGTCCTCCGGCGTCATGGCGGCGCACGGTGTCTCCACCTCATGGTAGAGCCGGGCGATGCGGGCAAGGATATCCGTCGCCTCCCGGGGTCGGGAAGATGTCGCTTCGTCGAACTTCCGCCGCGCGTGCGCCCAGCAGCCTACCTCTATGATATCCTCTCTCCGGAAGAGTTCATCGTAGCCGCTGTAGGCGTCGGCATGGACGTACCCCCGATACCCGTCGAGGAACGCGAGGGGCCGCTGCTTGCTGCGGTCGCATGAGAAGTCGTAGGCGATCAGGGGCGGACCGGGACCTCCCCGGACATAGACCCATAGGCGGGCCTTCTTCACCTTCCCGTTTCCCTTGGCCTGCAGGGGAACAAACGTGTCGTCGGTGAAGATGATCCCGGATTCCCGCACGGCCATGCGGAAGGTCTCCTCCAGGCGCCCGGTAGCCTCATACCCCTGCATCAGCCAACTGCACTGGGTTGCCCGGGGGACCGTCACCCCCTCCCGCTCGTAGATGGCGTCCTGCCGGTAGAGAGGCTGGTGATCGGCGTACTTGCTCACGATGATATGGGCGATGAATCCGATGTCG
>CAZXMK010000419.1:0-2341 GCA_964641935.1 uncultured Syntrophaceae bacterium | reverse complement strand
GTTCATCGGGGCCGCCTACCTTTTCTACCTGGGCATCCGGCTCTGGCGCGCTCCGGCGATGCGTTTCCAGGAGCAGGCGTCCCGCGAGGCCGGGTTCGGCAGGCGCTTCCTGGAGGGACTGTCCCTGCAGCTCACAAATCCCAAGGTGATCTTCTTTTTCCTTTCCATCTTTCCCCAGTTCATCGACCTGTCGAAGAACTACTGGTCCCAGTTTGCCATCCAGGTCCTGACGTACAGCATGCTGGTCGTCGTCATCCACTGTCTGTACGCGCTGTTTGCCGGCACGGCCCGGCGCTGGCTCGTGTCGGAGCGGGGTGGACGGGCCATCAACCGCCTGGGCGGGGCCACGTTCATGTTTTTCGGGGCTGCCCTGGTCGCCGCCAGAAAGTAAATACGCCGCCTCGGCCACAGCACGTTGTCCCGGTCAAGAAACGTCGGGAAGGGATTGTCATTTGAAGGCTGCCGACATCCAGCGCCGACTGCAGACGCTCGGCAACCCGGAGAGGGTCCGGATCCTGCAGCGGTTTTTCAAGACGGCCCCGGGAGAGTACGGCGAAGGGGATGTCTTCATCGGCCTCTACGTCCCGGAGATCCGGAAACTCGCCCGGGAGTACGGGGACCTCCCCCTGCCGGAGGTTGTCGATCTGCTCCATTCCCCCATCCACGAAGCGAGGCTCCTGGCGCTTCTCATCCTGGTGGACGCCTATGCGCGGGGAGACGCCGCGATGAGGGAGCGGATCTACCGCATGTACCTGGAGTACACGCGGTTCATCAACAACTGGGACCTGGTCGACGCTTCGGCCGGGCACATCGTGGGCCGTCATCTCCTGGACCGCAGCCGCGCGCCGCTTCATGCCCTGGCAGCATCCGGGCTGCTCTGGGACCGGAGGATCGCCGTCATGGCGACCTTCTACTTCATCAAGCGGGGACAATTTGCCGAGACGCTCCGCATCGCCGAGCGGCTCCTCCGGGACCGGGAGGACCTGATCCACAAGGCCGTCGGCTGGATGCTTCGGGAGATCGGCAAGCGCGACCGGGCAGCGGAAGAGGCATTTCTGAAGGTTCATTGCCGGATCATGCCTCGGACAATGCTCCGGTACGCCATCGAGAGGTTTCCCGGTGAGTTGAGACAGAAGTATCTGCGCGGGGAGCCGCCAGGAGATTCCTGAAGCGAATCCCGTTCTTCCGGAGCGCAGGACTGGGGCCGGCGGCAGCTCCGGAAGGCAGCCGGGTAAGAGGCCGCGTCACCAGTCCATGTCATGACCGAGGACAAAGACAATGAACCTCAAAGCGATCATCGATCGAACGATTCCTCCCCTTTCCTGGGCCGAGGGGGAGAACATCCCCTGGAACGACCCGGACTTCAGCCGGCGCATGCTGGCGGAGCATCTCTCCCAGGAGCACAACCTGGCCAGCCGCCGTTTCGAGATCATCGACCAGCAGGTCGGCTGGATTCACGGAGTGCTCCTTGGCGGCAGGGCAACGCGAATCCTGGAGCTGGCCTGCGGGCCCGGACTGTACACGAGCCGCCTGGCAAGACTGGGGCATGCTTGCGTCGGCATCGACTACGCCCCCGAGCCGATCCGTTATGCACGGGGTGCTGCAGTGAGGGAAGGGCTGGACTGCAGCTACCGGCTGGAGGACGTGCGAAAAGCGGATTACGGCAGCGGTCACGGCCTGGTCATGATGATCTTCGGCCAGTTCAACGTTTTCAGGAGGAGCGACGCACTCATGATCCTCGAGAAGGCCCTCTCCGCCCTCGCCCCGGACGGCCTCTTGCTGCTCGAACCGCAGCGGTTCGACACGGTCATGAAACAGGGGCAGGCGGGAAGATCCTGGTACTCCTGCGGTGAAGGAGGCGGCCTTTTCTCGGACCACCCGCATCTCTGCCTGACCGAAAGCTTCTGGAACGCCGATGGGCTGGCGGCAACACAGCGCTTTTACGTCGTGGACGCCGAGACAGGTGCCGTGTCCCGCCACGCGATGACCAGTGAAGCCTATACGGAGGAACAGTTCCGGGATGTGCTCACCCGGGCGGGATTCGAAGAAGTTCGGTTTTACCCTTCCCTCACGGGCGTCGAGGTCGAAGAGGAAAGCCAGTCCGCCAATCTGGCGATTGTCGCGCGAAGGGGAACGCCCTGAGCAGTCCGGGGTCGGGTTGCGGGAGGATCGAATGGAAACAAGAGAGCTCCATGAAGGGGAACTGGACGACCTGCTCGCCCTCTATTCACACATGCATGCGTCCGACGATCCATTGCCGGAAAGACGGGAGGTGGAGGCCGTCTGGAAGCAGGTCCGGGACAGCCGGTCCTTCCGGTACCTGGGCGTCTTCGTGGACGGC
>CAZXMK010000418.1:0-2351 GCA_964641935.1 uncultured Syntrophaceae bacterium | reverse complement strand
CGAGACGTTGCAGGGTCGAAAAAACGCTTCTGAGCGCGAGGGAAGCCCTGCTCCCACATGACGGCCTCCCATCCGCGTCTGATTCTCTATAAAAAAAGGGAGAAATGCAGAAGCGTGGCGGGCTGTTCAAAAGAGGTCGGATGCAAGGCGCCCGAAGGCATGAGCCGCGAGGCGTACTCTTCGTACGTCGAGCAGCGAAGGATGAGGGCAACGCCGCAGACGGCCGCTTTTCAACAGCCCGCCCAAAAAAAATGCCCCGGCTGGCTGGGCCGGGGCATCTCTTCTAGAATTCCGCCTGCTTTATATAGGCTGGACTTTCACGGCAGCGGGGCCCTTTTTGCCCTGCTCGATTTCAAAGCCCACTCGCTGGCCTTCCTGGAGCGTCTTGAAACCGGTAGACTGAATGGAACTGTAATGAACAAACACGTCGCCGCCTTCATCGTTCTCGATGAAGCCATACCCCTTCTTCTCGTTGAACCACTTCACCTTACCCTGTGCCAAAGTACTTCCCTCCTTTCAAACGAAATCCCCCCACCCACCGGTGGAAAAAAAAGGCCACGTCTTCCCGCAGCCATCTGCGGGCAGCCCGTGACCTAAAAAAAGCGAAAATCTTGAATCACTACAAAACCTTCACGCCGGCTTTAAAGATACCCTATGAAAACCCTGTCATCGCGACCGGTGTTTTGTGCCGTATCACCGATGAAACAAAAATGCAACATTTTTTCACCCCGGCGGCATCAACTGATCCGAACACCGCGGACCCGCTTCAGGAAAGGGACAGACGTTTCCGGACAACCTCCAGCAGGAGACGTTCCTTTCCTCCATAAAAGTGGTCGGCTCCCGGGATGATCTCGAAGTCCGCCCCGGCCCGGCGGGCTTCCTCCCGGACGAGCGCCTGATCGAGATAGGGATCGCGGTCTCCGGCCGTCACGAGCCGGACGTTCCCCGGCCAGCCGCTGAAATCGAACTCCATGAATCCCGCGGGTGGCGAAACGAAGACGGACGGAAAGGCCATTCCCGGAACCGCCAGGACCCTGGAAATCACCCAGGAGCCGAAGGAATAGCCCGCCAGTTCGATGTTTCCGAAACCCTTCCCCGCAACGAAGGCAACCGCCGCCAGGACGTCGTCCCGCTCGCCCCGTCCCTCGTCGTAGGATCCTCCGCTGCGTCCGGCGCCCCGGAAATTGAAGCGGAGGGTCGTGAATCCGGCGCCGCCGTAAGCGACGACCAGGGTCTCCACGACGTTGTTGTCCATGCTGCCGCCCATCTGCGGATGGGGATGGCAGATCACGACGGCCCGGTCTCCGTCACTCCGGGCCAGCCGGCCTTCAAGCCGGACGCCCCCGGATGGGAAAACAACGCTCTCTTCCTTCATGCCTCCTCCTTCAGAGTGACGTGTCCCCGTCCGCGATTCCGTACAGATGGCAGGCCGTGGGATGGCCGTTCTCCCGCCCGGACAGGGCGGGTACTTCCCGACTGCAGACCTCCATCCTCCGGGGGCAGCGGGGGTGAAACACGCAGCCCGGCGGTGGATCCACGGCGCTGGGAGGGTCCCCCGGCAGGACGACCCGTGTCCGGCGGCGGGAAGGATCCGGAACGGGCACGGCCGACAGCAGGGCCTCCGTGTACGGATGGAGCGGGTGGCGGTCCAGGTCCTCGTTTCCGATCAACTCGACGATCTGTCCCAGGTACATGACGGCGATGCGGTCGCTCATGAACCGCACGACCCCGAAATCGTGGGTGATGAACAGGTAGGAAAGCCCGAACCGCTCCTGCAGATCCTTCAGGAGATTGAGGATCTGCGCCTGAATGGATACGTCCAGGGCCGAGACGGGCTCGTCGGCCACGACCAGGTCGGGCCGGAGGGCCAGCGCCCGGGCAATGCCGATCCGCTGCCGCTGCCCGCCGCTGAATTCGTGGGGATAGCGGGTCGTCTGCTCCCGGGAGAGCCCCACCGTCTCCGCGAGGCGCTCCACCTCCCCGGGGATCTCCGCCGCCGGGACGCCGTGCACCGCCAGGGGCTCGCCGATGATGGCACCGGCGGACATGCGGGGATTGAGGGACGAATAGGGATCCTGGAAGATGATCTGGACCCGGCGGCGATAGGCCTGCAGGGCGTCTCCGCCCAGGGAGGAGATGTCCTTCCCCTCAAAGAGGATCCGGCCCGCCGTTGGCTCCTCCAGGCGGAGGACCAGCCTGCCCAGGGTGGACTTTCCGCAGCCCGATTCTCCCACGAGCCCCAGGGTCTCCCCCCGCCGGATCCGGAGGGACACGCCGTCCACCGCCCGGACCGTTCCGTGCCGGCCCGGAAATCCGCCCCGCACGGGATAGCCCTTGCGCAGGTCCCGGAT